>JABHWJ010000018.1 GCA_018657845.1 Candidatus Woesearchaeota archaeon
ACAGACGAAGACGGAATCTGCGATGTAGATGAAGTACTTGGCTGTACTGACCCAGAAGCAGAAAACTTCAACCCTGAAGCTACTGAAGAAGACAACTCTTGCGAATACCTTTGCGAAGACACAGACGAAGACGGAATCTGCGATGTAGATGACTTATGTCCTCTAGATCCTGAAGACTTCGACAATTACGAAGACGAAGATGGCTGTCCAGAAGACAATCCTCAGAAAAGCCAGATTTCCTCAAAAAGCTTAAAATTCATATCTATTGGATCAAACCCCGAACCAAGTATAGGAGAATCATTCCCAGTAGTAATCAATATAGGGAACAATGGTAAAAAAGATTTAAAAAAGATCAAGGTTACCGCAACTATCTATGAGCTTGGTTTAGTGGGATATGCTTACGTTCCTAACTTAGACATAGGAAATCACCAAAGCTTAGGAATTGTATTTGATATTCCTAACAACATCGAACCAGGAGAATATTCCTTAAAAGTTAGTGCCTACTCAGATTACACCCTTTATAGTACCAATCGGGTAATTGATCTGAAATAAAACACTATTAAAGAATAGAAACAACCTGTAATTACTCGCGAATACTAAATAAGCGAAATGTTTATATATGAGCGCGGGTTTTAGTGACTAAAACAAAAATAATCTCTTAAAATTTGGAGGGAGATACAAAATGAAAAAACTATTAAGTATATTGGCTTTGTTTGTTGTTGCCCTTATAGCTCTTCCAATGGTTATGGCTGCTGTTGTGCCCGTGGAAGTTGTTGAAGTGGAAATTAACGACAATGAAGTTGATGGTGTTTTCGCAATTCAAGAAGGCGAAGACTTAGAAATACAAGTGAAGCTAGAAGCTTCTGAAGAAGTAGAAGATGTCCAAGTAGAAGTTGAATTAGCAGATTATGATTATGCTGATTACGATTCTTCTGTAGAAGACGAAACCAACTTGTTTGATATGAAAGCAAGTAAAAAGTACTACAAAACATTGAATATCTATGTTCCAAAAGAAATGGACTCTGGAGAACATGATTTAAAGATCACTGTTTCCGGTGACGGTTTTGAAGATGTAACTACATATGTTACCCTAGAAATCAACCCATCTGAACACAATGTAGATATGGAAGACGTTATCTTTTCACCTGGTTTAACTGTTAAAGCTGGCCAGTCTGTTTGGACAACCGTTCTTTTAGAAAATAATGCTGAATACGAAGAGGAAGTAGTTAAAGTAACCGTTGCTGTTCCTGAATTAGGAATCCAAAATGGTGTATTCGTTGCTCTCGAAGCTGAAGAAGACGAAGACCCAAAAGTTGATGGCGACTCTGAAGCAACTCCTGAAATCTTTTTAAAGATTCCAGCAAACGCTGAAGCAAAAGACTACTTACTTGTTGTTAATGTTAAGTACGATAAGTACGCAACAGAAACTAAAGAGTATGTATTAACTGTTCTTGAAGGCGAACAAAAAACACAAGACAAATTAATCTTAACTGTAGGCCCAGAAACTCAAAACGTAGTTGCTGGTCAGCAAGCAGCTTTCCCAGTTGCTCTAACCAACGCTGGTGCTAATGATAAGAGTTATGTTTTGGAATTATCCGGAGACTCATCTCTAACTACTAGTTTATCTGAAAACTTAGTTGTTTTAGAATCTGGAAAAACCAAAGTTGTCTATGCTTATGTTACCGCTACTGCAAACGAAGCTGCTGAAAAAGTAGCTACCTTAGCTGTTAAAGCTGATGGTGAAACCCTGAAGACTATCGAATTAACTGCTAATGTTGTACCTGCAGAAGAAGGAAACAAAGTTAGCCTAAGAAACGGTTTAGAAATTGCTCTAATCGTTTTAGTTGTCTTACTAGTTATCATTGGCTTAATCTTAGGATTTAGCAGAATGAAAAAAGACGACAACAACGAAGAAGACCAAACTTACTATTAAGTAAGTGATTAATCTTCTTCCAAATTTTAATTTTTTTTTCTTTTCTTTTTAACTAACTGGAAGAAGTTCTTCGTATTTTTTTAGCATTTATTTAATCTTAATTATAAAAATGAATATAGCGATTGTAGGGGCAGGACCCATTGGTTCTTATGCTGCATATCAACTTTCTAAACAAGGATTTAATGTTCACTTATTCGATCAAAAACCTAAAAAAGAACTCGGTAAACCAATCCAATGTACTGGATTATTAACTTCTGAAATAAAGAAATTTATTCCTCTTAACAAAAATTTCCTTATTAATACTTTTTCTCATGTTGAAGTATTTTCTCCAACCGGAAAAAAGATTAAAATCAATAAAACAGAATATTTAGTAGATCGTATTAAATTTGATCAACATCTCCTTAATCTGGCCATCGACCAAGGAACAACATTCTACCCCAAACATAAATTAATTTCTATAACTTCTAACTACCAATTAATCTTCAAACACAAAAAGAAAGAAAAAGTAATCTCTCCAGATATTATCATTGGAGCAGATGGCCCCTCTTCTTTAATCACCAAACATCTAAATCCCCTTCTTCTCAAGAGGGATTATTACGTTGGTTTCCAAGCCACAATCAAGGGCAACTTCAATCCCACTACTTATCAAACTCTTTTCAACAATAATCTTGCCCCAGAATTGTTTGCTTGGTTAGTTCCCGAATCTTCTACTATGGCAAGAATTGGCCTAGCAACCAGAAAAAGACCGGCCCATTATTTCACCAAACTTCTAGCACACCTAAGTATTTCTCCCAAAAATATAATTGAAAAACAAGCCGGCACCATTCCAATTTACACCCCTAACTTAATCACAAAACAAGATAACATCTATCTTCTTGGTGATGCTGCAGGACATGTTAAGGCCACAACCTTAGGAGGAATAATTCCTGGATTTAAAGCCGCAATAAACTTAACTCACAAACTCACCAACCGCCAACCCCCTTTCCACATTTCCAAAAACCTAAATCTACATCTTAAAATAAGAACTATTCTAAACAAATTTTCCAATCAAGATTACCACAAATTAATTAATTTAATCTCAAAACCAAAAATAAAGAAACTCTTATCTACCCATTCTAGAGAATCACCTAAAAAATTACTCCAGAAAATCTTTCTCAAAGAACCAAGATTCTTACGTTTCCTTAAAAAGTTATTTTGAAAATGCTTTTAATACAGAAACATATTCTTTAGTTAAACCACCTAATCTAAACATAATCACTTCCTTAACTTTAATTTCTTCAGCCATCTGTAAATCATCATCTAACTGTTTTGCTTCTAACAAGGGCTCATTTCCCCCAACACCTTTAGCAATAGTTCCTAATGCCACCAAGAACCGATCCCCTAATTCTTCCCGACCTCTTTGCAATTCTTTTCTAATAAACTCTTCTTTAAAATTATGTAATGAATGATAAATCATCTTTATTACCTTAACCTTTTCATTAGAAAAGTGCAACCCTAAGTATCTCATGATCTTCTCCTTCCTAATCCCTTCAGGATAATATTCGGCCAAGTAAACATCCCCTTTATACTTTTCAATAAACTCTCCAACCAATTTTTTATTCTTAGAGAAATTAAACAATTGCGTAAAGTACAACCAAAAATTATGTCTTGTTGGTAACTCTAAATCTAACATCACTGAAACTTTATTTTCTCCCAACTCTTCCAAAATTCTTAACAACCCTTTTCTGTTAGAGAACGGAGATATCCAATAACCTTCTTTTTTACTCAAAAGTGGCCAATAAATAAACTCTTTAACATACTTATTTGAAACAGAATTTACAATTTTCTCAAACTCTTTCAAAGATGTAGCCGCAACATACAACTTTGTAGAAAAATTAACCAAGTTCAATTTACTCAAATTCTCTTTAGTGGGAAATTCTTCAAAAAAACTAATTAACATTATACTAAGTAAACCTCCACTTTTAATATAATTTTCTAATCTTAATCACCGAAATAGTAATAAACCACCTTCCCAAAAATATTTTTATGGCTTTAGAATTAATCCTTTTTGATATGGATGGCACTATGGTACGTTATGAGGGATCTTACCACTCTAGTTGGGATGCTAGTGGCAGAGCCGCAGGAATATGGGATCAGTGGAAAGAATCATTGGCTTATTATATCGACAAACCGGAACTTTATCCAGAATGGTTTGCTAAGAATTGTTCCAATCTAGCTGGAATTCCCACTAGTAAAGTTTTCCCTGCAATTTTTCCGCCTCCGTATGCCCCAGGATTAAAAGAATTTTGTACCTATCTAACTGAACAAGGCATCACTCAAGGAATTGTTAGCAGCGGAGTAGACTTTGTCGCTGAAAAATTAAAACAAGAACTTAATTTGGATTTTGCCCTAGCCAATGAAGTACACATTCAAGAAGGTTATTTTACTGGAACTGGAAGAATAAATGTTCCTTTGTGGAAAAAAGGAGAAGTAGTAAAAGTAACCTTAATCCAACAAAAAACCTCTCCAGAAAACACAGCATTCATTGGAGATAATGAAAATGACGTCTCTGCGTGGAGAGAAGTAGGCTTACCTCTCGCCATAAACCTAACCAAAAACAGCCCAGCTTCCAACTTATCTTGCCAACCCCACATTCAAGGATCATTTGATGATTTCTATCAAGTTAAAGAATTTCTTATTAATTACCTTAATCAACAATAACTTATTTCAGAAAATCATTCAACAAAGAGGTAAAATAATCTTTCTCAGGAACAAAGACCTTTTCTTTAATATGGCCCAGGGGGTTCCCTTCAGAAGAAAATTCATAATGGCCCCTGATTTCCAGATCATTAAAGATTCTCAAATGATATTGATAAACCCCCTTAGTCACCCGACGCATATTCAACACCTCTCCCGGGTCTTTCCAAGAAAGAATGGCATTTTCAAAACCTTCTAACAATAACTTCTCCTTAATTTTTTCTAAGGAAGAATCATCTACCAACTTTCCAATCAAATAATTTTGCCGAGAACTGTGCACCTTAGCTTTCTCCAACAACCTCAGTATTGGAGGATAAAAAAAATAAGTAAATTTCCAAAATAAGTTAGTCATCTTCAACTCATAACGCCATACCATATTAACAGCAACCTATCTACTGCCTTAACAATGTCATATTCTTCTCCGGAAATCAAAATACAAGTCCCATCCATTTCAATTTTTCCTTCTCCACCATATGCAAGTTCAACTACCGGTTTTCCTTTAGTATTATTGCAACTTAATATCTCTCGATCTTCACAGATTGCATTTTCTTCAGTACAAACCGCCATTGGTCTTCTACTTATCCCTTTAGCAATATTAAAATTCAATTCTGACAATGCCAAAGTATAATATTTATTTGCAGTGGTTGGGTTAATAGCAATATAAATGACTTCTCCTGAATTAAAGGCAGCATCTAGCTCGCCTTTTCTCTCAATTTCTGAAACATGATTTGGTCCAAAGTGTAAAGGTACCTTCAAATGTTCATTTCCTTTAGCCATCTCTGTCCACCACAACCCATCAACAAAAACAAAGCTGTATCCATCATATACATAACCCCTGTCTTCGTCCAAATTTCCTTCCCAATTTTCTTTATGTAAATAATCAACATCAATAACATCTGCGGCGGTAAAATGACCACTCAACTTAATTCCTCCCAAAGAAAAAAATATGATCCCTATCAAAACAGCAACCATAATTCCGATAGTCCGCAAATCCTTTTTTTTACTAACTTCTTCATCGGGAGATTCGTTAGCTATATTCATTTCTCTCACAGTATCTTCTACTTCTAATGCCTGATCAATCTTAATTGTAGAAAACTCTTTATTATTAGTATATTGGTATTGTTCTGATTTTTTAGTATCATCCATTAAAAACCACCTTCACTCTCACATTTTTACTGATTTATATTCTTTTCCATCTTCTGCAAGTACTTTTTCAATTTCTCCAGGACTTCTTTCTCTAACTCCTCTTCAAGCCCAGCTTTCTTAATTTCTTTTTCCCAATTAACAGCAGGTAACTCAGTTATACTTCCCTTCAAAACCCTTCCAACTTCCTTAATCCCTTCTTCAATTTTCTTAGCTTCAAAAGTTCCAAAAGACTTGAATGCTGGAAGCTTAGTAAACGCATTTGCCCCTGCCTTTAATAACCATTTAAATTCTTCGGGCCTATCAATCCAACTCCCCGCAACAATTTCCAATTTAGGAAACCTAATTCTAGTTGAAGCAATCCACCGTAAATAATAACTCAATTCTGGACTCTTAGTAAATGGAGTCCCGGGATGAGGATTAAGCGAATAAAAAGTTACTCTATCTATTTTATATTTTTCAACAAATTTAAACAATTCTTCAATATCTTCAATAGTCTCTCCCAAACCAACAATCAACGTGATTGCCTTCTTCAATCCTTTCTTTTCAGCCAACTCCAACATCTTTAACATAGGTTCAACTGGTTTAGATGGACAAACTTCCTTCCTCACTTTCCAATTAACAGATTCTATTGAAGCCGAAACCCCCTTCACAAAAGGAATAAATTTCTCTAATTCTCTTTCAGTGAGATAACCAACATTCAACCATAATTTCTCCCCCACAAACAAAAAACATTTCTCTAATATATTTAATAATTCATCATTACTAAAAGATCCATAACCCGCAGAAAGAAATTCAACTCCCCATACCAATTCTTTTGTTAATAAAACCTCGGCCAAAACAGAACTTAATCTCCGCCTTGCTTTCTTAGGATCTTTTATTTTATCTTTCTGAGTACTCATATAACAAAAAGTACAATCTCCTATGCTACAATACCAACTAAGAAACACCGCTCTTTCAAACCAACATTCTCTAGAAAAATTATCTAAATAAACGGTTTCGGCTTTCTCTAATAATTTTAATATCTTCTTTTCCATAAGAAGTAATCAACGCTCATTTTTTATAAATTATACCCTTAAAATAAAAGAAAAATAAAATGATTAATTTTAATAAACCGAAGAACTATTTTTTGCCCAAGAATATCTTTCTTGAAATTCTTCTACCACTCTTTCAACTGCCTTAACTTCTCCAGAGATATGAATTTGTTGAGTTTTCATGTGAGGGTTTCCTGGAACACACAAGGTTATCGAACATCCATTATATTCTCCATATGCCAATTCTTTCCCCCACGAAAATGGTGTTTCCTTAATTTTTTCAGAACCAACCAAAGAATCTAAATCTTGTTTAGGAAAACTTCCCACACCTTCTCTCACATCAAGAACTTTTTTTATCATCAAAATCACCTCAATTATTATTCAACAAAAACAAAACAATATTAATTAATTTTGTATCTTATAAAATCTATATTCCAAACAATAATCTTCACAAGAATAAATATATTTATTCCTTTAATAAATTCATAACCAAAACAATTGTTTCTTCCACCGAAATATTTTCTACATTAATAATAATATCTTTCTTCTCAGGAACAGCAAGATAAGAATAACTGTTTTTCATATATTCTTCCGTGGCAGTTTTTTGTTTTCTTTCTAAATTCCTTTTCTTGGTTTCCTCTAATGAGGCTTTAAGAAAAATAGAAACAATTTCATACTTATTAACCTTCAACTCCATTCCCAATTCTTCCTGGAGATCTTTCAAGAATGATTCCTGAAGAAGGATACTTTTTCCCTGTTCAATTAATTTCCTAATCTCCAGATAATATACTTCGTGTGCTTTAATTTTTCTTTCTGTACGTTCTAAATGATTAAATTTTTCCTTAAATTCTTCTAGATTAATATACTCAAAGTTTTTTAATTTTTTAGAAAGATGTTTACAAATAGTAGTTTTTCCAACTCCGGCAGGTCCTTTAATTAAGATTAACTTTGGCATTTTAAATATAAGCCCCTGGGGAGAGTTGCACTCCCGACCTTCGGTTTTCGCTCAAAATTATACGAGACCGACGCAATAGCTACTATGCTACAAGGGCACAATCATTTAATTTTCTTCAAGATCTCTTCTTTACTTCCCAATTTCTTCTGGCACTCAAAACAAACATTATATTGTTTATTTGAACCTTCTTTTTTGACTACAGTTCCCTTAAGTTTACCCAAAAATAATTCTGCTAATTTATTTCCACATACATTACATTTTGCCATATAGTCTCGAAAAGAATCCTATTTTTAAATTTATCTAAAAACTAAACAATCTACAAATTTATGCCCATATGCTCTTATTTGAAGCAGATTACTATTAAAAGATGACAAAAAATAAATTAAGGCCATTTTATGAGTTTGTAACTCCAAAATAGTCAAACAGCTAAAACTTCCACTAAAAACCACCCAATAGACCCATTTCCGTTTCTCTACCAAAAATAATATAAAAAACTCCATTAAATGAGGTTCTATGAAGAAAAGAATTGCTATCATTGACCGAGACAAATGCCATCCCGAAGAATGTGGAAACTTTCTTTGCGCTAAGCTTTGCCCTGTCAATCGGACTGGTACTGATTGTATTGCTGAACACGAGATACATAAAAAAGCCAAGATAGACGAAGTGCTCTGCACTGGTTGTGGAATTTGTCCAAATAGGTGCCCTTTTCAAGCAATTCAAATTATCAATCTTCCTGAAGCATTAAACAAAGAACCAGTTCATCGTTATGGCGAAAATTCATTTGAATTATTTTCATTACCTACTCCTTTATTCAACCAAGTTACTGGAATCCTTGGAAAGAATGGAATTGGAAAAACTACTGCCCTAAAAATAGTTGCTGGGCTTTTAGAACCTAATTTAGGTAACTGGGAAAACGCTCCCAAGTTTAAAGAAATAATCGCCCACTTCAAAGGAACCGAAACTCAAAAATTCCTTGAGAAATTAGAAAAAAAAGAAATTAAATTATCTTACAAACCTCAGCAGGTAGATTTAATCCCTAAACAATTTAAGGGAACTGTAAAAGAACTTTTAAGTAAGGTCAATGAAACAGATAATCTAACTGAAGTAGTTCAACAATTAAACCTCTCTAACTTCTTAGACACAGAAATCTCTAAAATTTCTGGAGGAGAACTCCAACGAGTTGCCATTGCCGCAGCAGTATTAAAGAAAGCCAACATCTATCTTTTCGACGAACCCGGTTCTTACCTTGATATCAAACAAAGAATTAATGTAGCTAAATATATTGGTTCTCTTACAAAAGAAGACACCGCAGTTATGGTAATTGAACACGACCTTATAATTTTAGATTATATGACTACTCTTCTCAATGTCATGTATGGTCAAGAAGCAGCTTATGGTATTGTTTCTGGATTAAAATCAACACGAGAAGGAATCAATTCTTTCCTTGAAGGTTATCTCAAAGAAGAAAACATTCGTTTCCGTAGTTATCCTATCAAGTTTGAAAAAGTTCAAGATCGTCAAGTTGGATCTAAACAAACCCTAGTCTCTTGGAAAAACCTTCAGAAAAAATTAGGAAATTTCCATTTAAAAACTGAAGAAGGAGAACTCCACAAAAACGAAATTATTGGAATTCTTGGAGAGAATGGAATCGGAAAAACCTCATTTATTAAACTACTCGCTGGACTAATTAAACAAGATTCTGGAGAACTCGACGAAGAGGTTAAAGTAGCCTACAAACCCCAATATTTAGAAACAGAATCTGATCATTTAGTGATGGAGTTTTTACAGGGAGCAATCAAGAAATATAATCAACAATTAATAGAGCCCTTAAACCTTACTAACTTATTAACAAAAAGGTTATCTGAACTTTCCGGAGGAGAACTTCAGAAAGTTTCTATTGTTCATTGTCTCTCTCAAGATGCCGAACTTTTCCTCCTTGACGAACCTTCCGCATATCTTGATGTAGAACAACGACTTTTAATTTCCAAAATTATTAAAAAAATTGCTAACGAAAGGGAAATAACCATTATGGTTGTTGATCATGATTTAATGTTTTTAGATTATCTTTCTGATAGATTGGTTGTCTTTACTGGAGAACCTGCTAAATCTGGTCTTCTCAAAGGACCCTTTTCAATGGAAGAAGGAATGAATATTTTTCTAAAGGATCTCAACATAACATTAAGAAGAGACCTCACTTCTCACAGACCCAGAATCAACAAACCTGGTTCTGTTAAAGATCGAGAACAAAGAAATAACAACACCCTTTATTATTCTTGAACCCTTACACTTGGTTCTTCGGGAAAAGCAAGGTCTGCAGTGTCTTGTAAGCTATCCAACCATCTGTCTCTTTCTTTTCTCTGTCTATCCATCCAAGCGTCTGTTGCCCCCCTAACACTTGGTTTCACTTCAGTAAACATGGCATATCTTCTTTTAACATTTTTAGAAGTCTGCACCAATCCTCGTTTAACACTATCTGGGGCATTCAAAGTTCCCTCATGAGTTGGATGTAATTCTATTTGTACAAATCTTCTAAATAATTCTCTTTCCAGTTTTTCCCGCGTAACATAAAAAGCCATATAAACATTTTCTACCAATGCCTTTCCTTCTTCTACTTTCAAAGATGGATGGGCCAAGGCTTTGAACGAAAGATCGATCAACGCATAAAATTTTCCTGCATTTTCAGCATTAAGCAAACTAACTTCATTTAAATTCCCTCTTCTTCGTTCTTCTGCAATATTTTTTAAAACTCCCGAATTAATTCTTCCCTTCCATGTTTCCCTTTTGGAACTAAACCTTTTCTTTTTATCATAATTATATTCAACCAGAACTTTATATTCTTCGGGTACATCCTTATATCCTCCCCAAATTTTCCCAAAATCCATATTCGTAGATCCTTTCTCGCCCCGTTCAACAATATCTTTAGAATAAACCTTAATCATTCTTTGATAACCACTTCTAAATTCTCCTTTATACTTCCTCTCTTGTTCTTCCTTTTCTTTGGCACCTTGAATTAATTCTTCTAAGCCCATGCCAGAATCAATTTTTCTAAAATCAACTTTAGGCGGAAAAAGAGCAATAACTACACTACTCACGTTATCATACCAATTATTTCTTGCCATTGCCAACCTCAAAATTAACTTAAAAAAATCTATCTATAATACTCGGAGTTTTACATATATTAAAACCCTTTGACACAAATCTTTATCAAAGACCCGGCTGTGACCAAAAGATAAAAGAAATGACAAAATAAAGGTTACTTTACTACTACCTTTCCTTGCATCCCAGGATGATACACACAAAAATACCTTAATTCTCCCACGGCATTTACAAATAACTCCACTTCGCCCTTATTTTCCAAATGCTGATCCAACATTGCGTTCTCGAAGGTAACTGTATGGGCAACATTATCTCCATTAATCCAATTCACAGAATCTCCTAATTCTACTTCCAAATCTGTCGGAGAAAACTTAAGACTTTCAATTCTCACTTCGTGCACAACTCCTGTTGCTTCAACTCCTTCAACCACTTCACCATTGGGAATATCATCCACTACTACTTCTACAACTTCATTTCCACAACTAACTAAGAATACTAATAAAAACAATAAAAAAATAAAACTTATTTTCTTCATTTTCACTCAGATAATTCTGCTACTTCTTTTCTTCCTTCTTCTAGTTCTTGTTCTTGCTCTTTATCCAATTCCAAAAGTAACGCTTGAAATTCTCCAACGTGTGTTTTTTCTTCTTTGGCAATATCTAAGAAAACTTTCTTCAATTTCTCATTACTTGTGGTTGCTGCTAATTGCTCATACAAACTCACCGCATCTAATTCCGCAATCATTCCAATCCTCAAAATTTCTTTATCTAAGTTTTCTTTACTAACTTTGTCTAAATCCATTGGCATATCCGCTAACATTTTTATTTACCTCGTTATTTTATTTTAATTATTTTCTTCCAATCTTTTTTATAACTTTTCAATCAATTCTTTAATCTCTGGCAAACAAGCCAAATCCAACTTCAGCACAATTGCAGTTTCATAAAATTTCTTAAAGAAAGTTTTCGTACTCTGTCTAGCAACAATTTGTTTGAATATTACCGATAATCTTCGGGTCTCATCTTTTTTTAATTCTGCAAATAATATTTCATAATCTGGGTTTCCTGAGAAAACAACTTGATATAGTTGTTCATACAAGGCATTATTCTTCTCCTTAATAAAGTGTGTAAACATTATTAGGCACATGTAAAATCCAAAGTAATAAGCGTCTCCTTTAATTTGTTTAAGGTTATAGTCAAAATATCTTTTAATATTTTGGTGATAAGATTTAATTTTTCCAACTATAATAAACTCTTTTGGTTCATAAATTGTCTGCTGGAATGTTGCCAAACCTTCTACTCTAAGTAAATCTAATTCTGTAATTTCCTTAATTTCTTGTCTAAGTATTTTTGCTGCTAATGGATCCAAAAGATGAGTCATTTCATGAATAACTGCAGTAGTTATTTCTAAAATTATTTCTTTTTTATTTTGTTTTTTATTTTTATAATTATTAAACTGGCCCAACAATAAATTAGTTGGGACCATCATAAACAAATTATTGTCTCTTGGCTCAACAACTAAGTTTTCTTTCTTATGTTTTACACCAACATAAATGTAGTATTTGTTTACTTCCTTACCTTCAAACATGTTCTTTGTATATACTGTAAAGTCAAGGTTAAATCTTGAAGAGTAAACTTTTTCAAACATGTGTGACCTACCGTTAATAATAATTTGAAATGCTGTTGAAAATATCTCTTCTATGAACAAATAAAATTCTTCTGTTTCTTCTTTTGGATTATCTATATGGGAGAACCACCTCATGTCGTTTTCATCAAGTTCAACAACTAATTTAACATTAAACTTCCTAACTAACTTCCCAGTTTTGGCTTCAACCTTAAACCTAATGTTTTTCTTATGGCTCATTTTAATCCAAATATCTTCTTCCAATCTTCTTTATAAATTTTAATAAACACAACCCCTGCCACCAATACCATCACTAAACTAAACCACTGCCCTATTGTAAACCCACTCCACAACACATCATCACGATAAAAATCAACAATTATTCTTCCCAATCCTTCCCAAAAAACAAAATTCCAAAACACAAATCCTGGCTTAAACTCTTTCCAAAAAGTAACCATAACTAACCAACCAGTTACCAAAAACCTCTTTCCTGCAGCATATAACGTTGAAGGATGCCTACATCCAGAATAACCAGGAAACTGAACACACCATTTTCCTTCAAACATTCTCCCCACTAATTCCCCATTGGTGAAATTAGCAATTCTTCCTAGGGCCAAAGCAAACAGGGTTGGTACAGACAAAATATCGGCCACTTTCCAAAAATTCAACTTTTTGTTCTTACAATAAATCCACGCCGCAGCAACAATTCCTACAAAACCACCATGAAATGACATTCCTCCCTGCCAGAATTTAAAAAAATTCAGAGGATTAGACAGATAATAACTAGGTTCCCAAAACACTTCAAATACTCTTGAGCCCACTATCACTCCCACTGTCATCCAAAATAACATATCCCAAATATCATCACTACTTAACTTCAACTCCCCCCTTTTCTTCATATGAAACATCCACAATAAAGCTAAGAAGAAACCTATTACATACACTATTCCATAATACCTAATCTCTAAAGAACCAAATTGCAACAAAACCGGATTTATGTTATGTACCCACATCTATTCTTAGCAACATTCCCTCTATTATTAATCTTTCTCCAAAATACCTCTTCTCCCATAGAAAACTTTATATATCAACCAAACCCTTCATAATTTATCCTGATAAATAAAAACGAGGGGGTTTAACATGGCTGAAGATAAAAAAGATTATTCACGAGACCTTATTGGAAAAACAGTAGTTTCTAAAACTGGAAAAAAGTTTGGAGAAGTTGGGGACCTAATTTTTGAAGTTAGTTCCGGAGAACTTATCCACTTGTCTATAAGAGGTCCAACTTCTTACATTGACAAAATGGAACTAGAAAGATCTAAAGAAGGAGATATCTTAATTCCGTTTTCTGCAGTTATTGCTACTGGAGATTTTGTCGTAATCTCAGAAGAAGACATTATTTAGTTTATTAATTCTTTTTAATTATTATTTTATTCTTATCAAATTTATTAGAAGTCTCATCCATAAACAACGGCTTTATCATAATCCCCAGGTCTTGCTTCTTTAGCCCGTTCTTCTTGAGCAGACATCATCACTTGTGCTCCTTCTTGCATATCTAATTTAACCAACTGCATTCTTTCTGGAGGAACCACAAAACCTTTTATTATCTGTTCTTTACAAACTACATTTAATACAAAATCTAAATGTTTTAATGTTTCTTTTTTATTGGCCATTTTGGTAAGGTCCTTCTCCATTATATTCATTTAATAAATATCTTCTAGCATCAACAATTTGTTTTGCTCTTTTTATGGGACACAGATTAATTGGTTTTAAAGAAAAATATTTTCTTCTTGCTTTAGAAACGTCTTTTGGACTAATTGACCCATACAATTTTCTTGGTGTAATCGGTTTTGAATCTTTCCTTGCTTTGGTTATTGCTAAAATTCTTTCTTCAATTGTTTTTTGATTAGATAGTCCCATTTTTATTCTACTTTATTGTGCTTAAATTCTTCGTCCATTCTCTGTAAATAATCCTTAACTCTACCTAGCACAGATTTTAAAACAAAATTCTCTATTTTCTCTTCAAAGATCTCAGAAAGTTCTCCAAACTCACTAACCCGATACAAATTAGCATTAGTTTCAATTAAATGCAAATCCTTCAATCGTTTCAACTGCCGCCTGATATTAGAGCTAGCAATCCCCAACATAGGTATCTTCAACTCTTTACGCAATTCCATTACTTTATTCTTAATTTCTTCAGAATGTAACTCTTCCCTTCCTTTTTTAGCCTTCATTAATACATGTAAAACATCAACCACTACGTCTCTAGAATCTCCTGGTTGTAATAATCCCACAGATAAACAGAACTTTCGAACCAAATCACGGCCATCCATTGTCGGCTTCTCATACCTACGCAAAGTAATTTCCGCCAACGGTGTATCTCTACTAATTTTCGCCATTTTTTATTTATGTAAGTACCACATCTTTATAATCTTTTTTCCTACTTCATCAACTCTCGCAAAATATCTTCTTTCCAGTTGCACAATGTCTCCTACTTTCAACTTCTTCATTTCTTTCTCTCCTAAACCCTTTACTGTAGAATCATCTTCCATCAACACTTCCACTCCTACACTCTCTTCAACTGGCAACCAATGCATAATTCTTCCTTTTTTCTTAGCAGCTTTATATTCTTCATAATCTTCAGATAAAAACTTCAACACCCCTTTCTCAACAGTAAAATTACAATAATCCATTAACCTATGCATGGCCCCTTCCTTCAAATTCCCTAAATCTTTCTCAGCAATAAACACTTTTTCTCCAACTTTAAACTTCCTTGTCCCTCTATCAGAGAAATCCGGATGTAACTCAATTTCTACTTTTCTCGATGGAGCCCCTTCAATCACAACTTCTCTAGGGCCATCAACAAAGAAATATCTATTCGCCTTCTCTTCAACAATCTCTTTATTAAAAGCATTAACCATTTTCCAAAATTCTTCCATTGAAACTGTTTTATCATTTAAACTTAAACCAATCTCTATTGCATATTTCCTAAACGCACCTGCTTGGTACCCTCTTCTCCTTAAAGCCAATAAAAAAGGCAATCTTATGTCATCCCACCCAGAATATTCTCCATGCTCAATTGCCGCTCTTGTTTTAGAAGCACTCACTTTAAAACCTTCAAAATTAATTCTTCCCCAATGTTTGTATTCTGGAGCTGTCCAACCAAAACATTCCATGATCATCTTTTCTTTTAACCCATTGTCATGATGTTCCTTACCATTCATTACATGGGTAACTCCATATTCATGATCATCTATTGCTACAGAAAACACCATTAACGGCCAAACTCTAGATTCTTTACTAGTTTTAGGATGAACATGTTCATTAATTCGCATGATTCCAAAATCACGCATTGCTGGATTCTTATCTTTAATATCCGTCTTCAAACGCAACACAGCTTCTCCTTCCGCATACCCATTAAACATTTTTGCATAACGCAAACTATTATCTTTAACTCTCAATTCTCGACAAGGACAAGCCTTTCCTTTCGCTTTAATTTCCTTAAATTTGTCAGCATCACATTCACAAACATAGGCCCTCCCCATCTTAACTAATTTTTCAGCATGATCATAATAAATCCCTAATCTTGAACTTTGTACTACAACTTCAGCAACTTTGTTATCAGTCAACCAATTTGCATCATCTACTATTAATTCATAAGCAGGTGCATAAATATTTTCAGGATTAGTATCTTCAATTCTAACAATAAATTTTCCCTTATACATTTTAGCATATTCATAATTCAAAGAAGCACCATATGCATGACCAATATGTAATGGCCCACTTGGAGAAGGAGCAATTCTAACTACTACTTTTCCTTTCTTTGCGTTAGGCAATTCCTTCAATGGCCCCTCAATTTTCTTCTCTTTCTTAACTTGTAACATTTCTGGAGCAACTTCCTTCAACCTTTTCTTAATCTCTCCACTTTCTAATTTAGAAACCTCTTCAACAACTTCATTAATTAATTTCATCACTTTAGGAACATCTTTCTTCAATCCAGAATCCTCTCTTAACACCATTCCCAAAACAACTTTTGGATTAACAGAACCAAATTCATAAAAGTTCTTGAGGCAGTATTTTAAAATAATATCTTTCATTAATGATTAGAAATAAGATGTTGTTATTAAAGGTTTTGATTGTTAGTCAAATGGACAATAATCTTTAAATATTTCATCGATGTTGTGATAGTTTGGATCTGGATAATCTTTTTCCATCCATTCTGTTCTTTCTCCATCAAATGCTAATAAAGTAGGAGTTCTTTCTGGTCCGAAATAAGAGCTTCCGCATCCTCCAACATGATATTTTTTCTCTTGGATTTCTATGGTGTCTCCTAATTTGATAGAACTAAATAAGTCATTATTGGGGCAATATCTTTCAAACCAGGAATGATTATTGTCACTACGGCCAAATACTTCAATACTTGCAACTTTAGGTTTTGTTGGTTTGTAAGTTCTGAGCATATCTCCCTGAGAAATTGCTCTCTTTATATCTTCGTCCGTAAATTCAGTTTCATTTGCCATTACATAAATTAATGGATCTAATAACTATTTAATTATTTCCATACTAAAGTAAACAAGAACTAAAACTTTCCTCTCTCAATCAGTTTTCTCATTCTTTTAACAAAATCCTGGGCTTCTGCAAAATACTTCTCATACTCTGGGCCTTTAATTTCCTTAATATCTCGATGAGTTATCCCCTTACTCAACTTATAAAATTTCTCCATGGTATCTACATACTTCTTTTCCAATAACCCTTTCCTAGAATAAACTTTATCTAACATATCTCCTACATGGTCTGGGGTCGGAGGAATTTCATTTCGTCTCATCAAAGCTGCGTGAGCAGAATCAATTACTGCCCAATATAAATCAAGTGTTGCTTGCAACAAATGCCATCGAGAATTGACTAATGTTTTTGGTGATCTTCCAAAGTATCTCCATACACTTTCTTCTGAAGGCCTAATCCTCCCTTGTTTCAATAACATATGTAATGGGGCAAAAAAACCACTATCTACAATTCCAACCCCGTCCCGCAATATATTGACTACTACTGGATCTCCGGCTTTTGAATATTCCCAAAAAGAAGTTAACGTCATCGAAGTAACATGCAGCTTTACAGAAACCTTAGCAATAATTCGTTCAATAATTAATCGATAAGTTTCTACTA
The DNA here is from genome assembly GCA_018657845.1 of Candidatus Woesearchaeota archaeon. Taxonomy (GTDB): domain Archaea; phylum Nanobdellota; class Nanobdellia; order Woesearchaeales; family GW2011-AR9; genus JABHWJ01. The sequence continues at coordinate 17,681 of JABHWJ010000018.1, forward strand.
AAGGATCAGTTAATTGAAAACTCAAATCATCTATTACTACCAAAACATCAATATCACTTTTTTCTGTACTCTCTCTTCTTACCACGCTCCCAAACATAACTACTCCTGCTAAGAAATCCCCCAATTCAACTTGTAATTTATCCGCGAAATCTTTAACAATCTTCAAATCGTCAGTGGGATATTTATGGATGTTCTCATCTTCTTTTTTAATTATTTTAAATTCCATCCTCTTTTCAGTCTTCATAAACTTCTTTACCTTTATAAATATTACGAGAGATACAATGGTTATGCATTCTCCCTAACTTAATAAGAACACTTTAGCAATCTTTTTAAACCCCCCTCCCGAAACAGAATCAAAATGAAAGATGTAATTATAATTGGAGCTGGCCCTGCAGGATTAGCAGCAGCCATTTACACCGGAAGAAAAAGACTCTCAACTAGCATAATTTCTATTGATATTGGCGGTCAAGGAAACTTAACTTCTCATATTGAAAATTATCCTGGGGCCTTACCCCAAACAGGTCCAGAATTAATTGAGAAATTTCAAACCCAAGCTCAAAAGTTTGGGGCAGAATTTGTGTTTGGAAAAGCAATTAAGATAGAAAAAACAGACAACAATTTCCAAGTAACCATGGGTGATAAGTCTACCCACGAAGCCAAATCTTTAATTCTTACTTTTGGCAAAGTCCCAAGGCAACTAGGAATTCCTGGAGAGGACGAATTCTTCGGCAAAGGAGTTTCTACTTGCGCAACTTGTGATGGTCCTTTGTACAAAGATAAAATTGTTGCTGTTGTTGGAGGAGGAAATTCTGCCTTAGAAGCCGCTAACGATCTTTCTCATTTTGCTTCTAAAGTTTACCTAATCCATCGCCGTCAAGAATTTCGTGCTGATGAACTAACTATAGAAAAAACCAAAAACAATCCTCAAGTAGAATTAGTTCTTGATAGTGTTCCTATTGAAATAAACGGAGATAAATTTGTCAACACAGTAGTTACAGAAAACAAAATAACTAAAGAAACCAGAGAAATTAAAATTGATGGACTTTTCCTAGAAATTGGTTCTGTTGTAGACACTTCTATTATAAAAGATTTGGCCGACATTAATGAGCACAGTGAAATTATTATCAACGAGCGTTGTGAAACTTCTTGTCCAGGAATCTTTGCTGCTGGAGACGTTACCAATACTCCGTTTAAACAAGCAATTGTTGCTGCTGGAGAAGGAGCCAAAGCCGCCCTTCAAACATATACTTACCTAACTGGATCAAAAGCAACCCTTGACTGGAAGAAGTAATTAGGCAAATACTTTTATATATCCATTAAAATTAACTACTCTATGAAAATCTACAAAGATCAACGGATTGGCGTTCTCATTGACGTCCAGAATTTATATTACTCAGCAAAAAATCTTTATCATCAAAAAGTTGATTTCGAAGCCATTCTCAAAGAGGCTATTCAAGATCGTGCTTTAATTAGAGCCATTGCTTATGTAGTCAGAGCAGAAGAAACTAAAGAACAAACGTTCTTTGACGCTTTGGAAAGAATTGGTTATGAAGTAAAGGCCAAAGATCTCCAAATTTTTTATGGTGGGGCAAAAAAAGCAGATTGGGATGTAGGGATAGCCATGGACGCAATTGAACTTGCCCCAAAATTAGACGTTATCATTCTCGTTTCTGGTGATGGAGATTACGTTCCTTTAGTTCAACACTTGAGAAGAGCTTTTGGTTGTCGAATCGAAGGGATGGCTTTCGGTTCTTCCACTTCCAGTAAACTAAAAGAAGAATTAGATTTGTTTACAGACTTAGATAAAAATAAAAAATATCTAATCAAAAGTTATCCTCCTCGTCCAACCCCTCAAGCTAAAACTCCCACTTCTAATAATAAAACCCAAGCTCCGAAACCCAAACCTCCAGTTCCAGGAAAAACCCCCTCAACCAATAAACCCAAATCCGTCAAAAAATAACCTCAAAAATAAATTCCATGAAAAAGAAAACTACTTTAATAATCCTCATCATTCTTGCAATTCTTGGAGTCCTAACTTCAGCCTATTTAGCATATCTCCATTATACTTTAGTGGATAGTGTTTGTGATTTCAATGCCCAATTCTCTTGCACTACAATTAATCGTTCAGCTTACGCAAAGATATTTGACATCCCGGTTTCAATTTTAGGAGTTTTTGGATACTTCCTTCTAGCAATAATCCCTTTTCTATTAATCAAAAAGGTGAACTTCAAGAAAATCAACACCTTCCTTAGTAATAGATTAATTAGCAAAGGATATTTTCTCCTCTCTTTAGCTGCATTCATATTCTCTTTATACTTGACTGGGTTAGAATTAAAAGTAATTGGTGTAATTTGCCCTCTTTGTTTAATCTCTCAAATCCTTATTTTGTTCATTTTATTTTTTAGTTATAATATTTACAAAACGGAGGTAAAAAATGAAAATTAAAATTATATTAATGATAACTGTTTTATTGACAGTAATTTTCCTTATCGGATGTAAAAAAGAACCCTCAGATTTAAATACATTTACTGACTGTTTAACCGAAAATGGGGCCAAATTATTTGGCGCTTCTTGGTGCCCCCACTGTCAACAACAAAAAGATCTTTTTGGAGATTCTTTTAAGAACTTAGATTATACTGAATGTACAGAGCAACAACAAAAATGTTCTGAAGAAGCAATCACTGGCCTTCCTACTTGGAAATTTGCTGATGGATCTATTGCCATGGGGACTCAAGAATTAGCTCAATTAGCTAAGAAAACAGGTTGTTCTTTATATTACACTTAAATTATAAGAAAAGATTAATAAATAAGGACTTCCCTATTATATAAAAAAGGTGGTAAATAGTGAAAAAAATAATTTTATTTTTAATTGTATTGTCTTTAACAATTACCTTTGTTCAAGCTGGATCCACGTATAACACTCCCCAAATTGAAGTAACCCTTCAATCACAATCACCAGATCCTGTAGAACCCGGGCAATTAGTTACTGTAAAATTTAAGATTGAAAATGCTGGAAAAGAATCCGCTATAGATCACATTGTAAAAATAGTTCCCAGTTTTCCCTTTTCTCTTTATGGAGACACTGCAGAGAAAAACATTGGAAAACTTCGTGCCTCTTCTACTGGTGCCGATGCTGAAATCGTAGAATACGTTCTTAAAGTTGATCCAGCAGCTATTGAAGGAGAAGCCGAAATTGAACTTATGATTAAAATCTCTGAAGAATCTTGGATTTCTTTTACAGATGACGAATTTCTAATTGACATTCAAACCCACGACGCAATCTTAGATATTGTTTCAGTAAAATCCACGCCTGACCCAATTCCCCCTGGAGCCGAAGCAGAAGTTCAAGTTTTAGTAAAGAACCTTGCCGACTCTTTGTTAAAAGACATTAAATTTTATCTCGACTTAAGTTCTAGCACCATGCCTTTCGCTCCTTATCAATCATCTTCCGAAAGAAGAATTTCTCAATTAGAATCCGATTTTCAAAACACTCTTTCCTTTAGACTCAAAGCCGATCCTAGTGCCGCTCCCGGCTTGTATAAAATTCCTTTAAACCTAACTTATAATGATGAAAAAGGAAACGCCTACCACATTCAAGATCTCCTTGCTCTTTCAATCGGAGAGAAACCAAAACTAAAAGTTTATATCAAGAAATCAACAGATTATCAAGATAATGTTCCTGCAAAAGTAACTGTTGAAATCGCCAATGCCGGCACCATGGATGTAAAGTTTCTTGAACTTCAACTTCTCCCTTCAGAAGATTATCAACTTTTATCAACTACTGATTATTTTTATTTGGGAGACGTAGACTCGGACGATACAGAATCGGAAGAACTAGATATTTTTATCAATAAAAGATTAGACACTCTTAATCTTCCAGTCCTCTTAAAATATTATGATGCCAACAATCAAAACTATCAACAACAAGTTAATCTAGAATTGCCACTTTATTCTTCATCCCAACTAAAAAGGTTCGGTTTAATGGAACAAAGTAAGGCTCTTCTTTATCTTGGTATAATCCTTGTTGCTGTAGGGATCTTTCTTTATTATCGAAAAAAGAAAAAGAATAATAACAATAATAAATAATAACTAAGCAACAGCTTAATTAGGGGTGGATATTTTGCTCAAAGATTACTTTAAGTTAGCGTACCAAAATGCCAGACATAGAAAACTCCGTTCTTGGTTAACTATGATTGGAATTTTTATTGGTATTGCTGCAGTAGTTGCTCTCATTTCTCTCAGCCAAGGCCTCCAATCTGCAATTGCAGAACAATTTGTTAGTTTAGGTTCAGATAAGGTTATAATTCAAGCAGTAGGTTCAGGTTTTGGTCCTCCAGGAACTGGTGCAGAAACTCCAATAACCACCAGTGACGAAGAAGTAATCGAAAAAGTTAAAGGTGTTGATAATGCCGTAGGAAGATTAATCAGATCCGTAAAGTTAGAATTTGAAGAACAAACAAAATATCCCTTTGCTGCATCTCTTCCAGAAGACGACGAAGATATTGATTTAGCCATAGAAGCAAACAATTATGAAATTGAGCAAGGCCGCTTATTAAAAAAAGGAGATAAATTTAAAGTTATGATTGGCCATAATTTCGCCGAAGATTTTTTTGATAATAGTATTTTATTAAGAGATAAAATTTTGATAGAAGATGTTGATTTTAAAGTAATTGGGATCTTAAAAAAATCAGGTAACCCCCAACAAGATGAAACCTTAGTTGTTCCTGAAGCAGCTTTCCGCGAAATTCTCAACATAGAAGAAGATTATGATATAATCCCTGCTAAAGTAAACGCGGGAGAAGATATTGCTATTGTAACGGAAAGCATAAAAAAAGCCTTAAGAAAACATCGTGATGTAGAAGAAGGAAAAGAAGACTTTACTGTCGAAACCCCCGAAAGTATTATTGCTACTCTTAACACAATCCTCCTCATTGTCCAAGGAGTTCTAGTGGGAATTGCAGCAATCTCTTTAGTTGTTGGTGGGATTGGTATCATGAATACAATGTATACTGCAGTAGTAGAAAGAACAAAAGAAATTGGAATAATGAAAGCTACTGGTGCAAAAAACAAACAAATTTTATCTCTTTTCATCATCGAATCTGGATTACTTGGATTAATCGGAGGGATTATAGGAGTTAGTTTAGGTATAGGGATAAGTAAATCAGTAGAATTTATAGCTTTTCAGATTTATGGCGCCTTATTAATACAAGCAGAGGTTAACTTTTGGTTACTTTTAGGGATGTTAACTTTCGGATTCATAATTGGAGCCCTGTCTGGGGCCCTACCTGCAAAACAGGCAGCTGCTTTAAAACCAGTTGATGCACTGAGGAAATAATAATATGATCAAAGACTATTTCAAAATACCTGCAAAAGAAATCAGAAGAAGAAAGATGCGTAGTTGGCTCACTCTAATTGGAATATTTATTGGTATAGCTGCCATAGTATCTTTAATTACTCTTGGCCAAGGTTTAGAAAATGCAATTGAAAAACAATTCTCTGCCCTAGGAAAAGATAAATTATTTGTCCTCCCCCAAGGAGGTTTTTTTGGAATGGGTTCTTCAGAACTCCTCACTGAAGATGATTTAGAAGTAATCAGCGATTCTTCTGGAGTAAAATTAGCTACAGGAATGGGTTATGCTTTTGCTAGATATGAATTCAACGATCTCATCCATTATGGTTTTATTTCGGGGATCTCCACAGATCCAGAAGAACGAGCATTGGTTGGAGAGGCCCAGACCTGGAAAATTGGCGAAGGCAGAAATCTTAGGAAGGGAGATAATTATAAGATTGTCCTAGGCTATGAACACACCCAAGAAGATATATTTGAAAAAAGAGTAGAACTTGGAGACAAAATATTAATTCAAGATAAAGAATTCAAAGTTATTGGTTTTTTAGAAAAAATAGGTTCTCCTCCAGATGATCAAGCAGGATTGATTCCTTTAGATGCTTATGCGGAAGTTTTTGATTCTGGAGAAGAATTGGGGTTTATCATTGCCCAAACTAAACTTGGAGAAGATCCTCTTAAGGTGGCTGAAAGGGTAGAAAAAAACTTAAGAAACGCCCATGATGTCAATGAAGGAGAAGAAGACTTTGATATTCAAACTCCAGAACAATTCGCTGAGACTTTCGCCATAATTTTAGATATTGTACAAATAGTTTTAATCGGAATCGCCAGTATTGCTCTTTTAGTTGGTGGAATAGGGATTATGAATACAATGTACACTTCAGTATTACAACGAACTAAAGAGATCGGAATTATGAAAGCAATCGGAGCCAAAAACTCACATATCCTTTATTTGTTCCTTGTAGAATCGGGATTATATGGTGTTGGTGGAGGATTAATTGGAGTAACCATTGGAATAGGTTTCGCCAAACTTACCGAATTTGCTTTTGTCCAAGCTGTTGGACCTGCATTCCTTGTAATCAAGATTGATTGGATTTTAGTTTTAGGAACCCTTGGCTTTTCTTTTTTGATTGGAGTGTTATCTGGAATTGCTCCAGCAAGAAGAGCATCAAAATTAAATCCAGTAGACTCTTTAAGATATGAATAAAATTACCATAACAAAACAATTAAATAACATCAAACAATATATGAAAAAATGAAAAAAACAAAAACTCTCATCCGTCTCAAAGATGTCTGGAAAACATATTATATGGGGGAAATCTCTTTAGATGTTCTAAAAGGAGTTAATGTAGAGATAAATCAAGGAGAGTTTGTAGTCATTGTTGGTCCTTCTGGGAGCGGAAAATCAACTATGATGAATCAAGTTGGAGCTTTAGATGTTCCCACCAAAGGAACAATTTTCCTGAGTGGGATAGACATTTCTACAGTTACAGAATCAGAGTTAGCCCAATTAAGGGGAAAGAAGATTGGTTTCATTTTCCAACAATTCAATCTTATCTCTACCTTAACTGCATTGGAAAATGTCACCCTCCCCACAATTTTCCAAAATGTTCCCGAAATTATTCGTCTAGAAAAGGCACAGAACCTTCTTACTATGGTTGGTCTGGGAGATAGAATGAATCACCGCCCCAATGAACTTTCTGGTGGACAACAACAAAGAGTAGCTATTGCTCGTTCACTTGTCAATGATCCAGAAATTATTCTCGCTGACGAACCCACTGGAAACCTAGATTCAAAAGCAGGAAAACAAGTTATGCATATGTTAGCAAGACTCCACAAAGAAGAAGGAAAAACCATTATCTTGGTTACTCATGACGTTGATTTAGTAAAATATTCTGAAAAAACTATTTACCTTAAAGATGGAGAAGTAGTTAAAATAAAAACTAATCACCGCGCCACGGAAGGATAAACATACTCTCCAACCCCTATTTCTCAACTAAACTACTCTAACATATAAATCTTTATAAACCAATTCTTACACGTGAAACCCGGAGGGTGATACCAAATGGAACAAAGACAATTAGATGATCTAGAACCTTTTCCCGAAGACAATATTCAGGAAGAAGAGATGCTTAATGATGTTAACGACATTGTTAGTAACGTCGAAGATATCAAAGAAAATGAAGAAGTCATTGAAGAAAAGATAACTAAGAAAAATGAAATCAAGATTGAAGCAGCAAACTTAGATGAACCAAAACCAGCTAAGAAGAAAGCAAAAAAAGAAGTGAAAAAAGAACTAAAAGTTAATGAAGAAATAAGTAAAGAAGAAACAAAAGAAACAAAAGAAACTGCGCCTGTGAATGATCCTTGGGCAGATGATGAAGATGAGAAAATCTTTAAACATGGTTCTACTTGGAAGATAATTGCTGGAATCCTAGTTATCTTACTAGTTTTCTCAATTTACACCGATGGATTTAATCTTACTGGAGCCGCAGTGGGAGAAGTTTCTTTATCTGGAGCAGAAGATAAGGCATTAGATTACATTAATAACAATTTGCTCCAAGCTCCGTTCACTGCAGATTTAATAAATTCTGAAGAATTAGATAACCTTTACAAACTGACTATTAACGTAGCTGGACAAGAGATAGAATCTTATGTTACCAAAGATGGAAATTATTTGTTTCCTCAAGGATTTGACTTAAACGAAAATCTTGAAGAAGAGGCATCAGAAGTATTTGAAGTATCTATGGATGACGACGCAGTAAAAGGAAATCTTAATGCACCAGTTACCATAATTGAGTTCAGTGATTTCGAATGCCCTTTCTGTGGAAAGTATGTAGAAACTACTTATCCCGAAATAGTTAAGAATTATATCGACACCGGAAATGTAAACTATGTATTTAGAGATTTCCCTCTAGACTTTCATCCTGATGCTCAGAAAGCAGCAGAAGCTGCTGAATGTGCTGGAGAACAAGAAAAATATTGGGAAATGCATGATTTACTTTTTGCTAACCAAGAATTACTTAGTGTAAATGACCTTAAACAATATGCCTTAGATCTTAGTTTAGATTCCGAAGAATTCAATTCTTGTCTAGATTCTGGAGAAATGGCTGAAGAAGTTCAAAAAGATCTTCAAGATGGTCAAGCATATGGGGTAACTGGAACGCCTGCTTTTTTTATCAACGGAAAATTAATCTCCGGAGCTCAACCCTATGAGGCTTTTGAACAAGAGATTGAAGCAGCTTTAGCAGAAGCAGGTGATGTAGAATTATCTCCTGTGGAAGAAGAACCAGAAGTAGTTCCTGAACCAGTAGAAGAAACAGTTGAAGAACCAACCGAAGTTGTTTTAGAAGAACCAGAAGTAGTTCCTGAACCAGTAGAAGAACCAACCTTAACTGGAAAAACAGTTTCTCTAACTATGGATGCTAAGAAATTTAGATTTATTCCAAACCTTGTAGAAGTTAACCAAGGAGATAAAGTTAAATTAACCTTAACTAGCTTAGATGCAGAACACAGTTTTGAATTATCTGCCTTTGGAGTCTCCGAAGTTATTTCTGTTGGAGCTCCAGTGACCGTAGAATTCACTGCCAGCAAAGTAGGAACATTTAACTTCAATAGCAAATCTCATACTGCTATGGTTGGAACATTAATCGTAAATTAATTTTTTATCTATTTTTTTCTTATTTTTTTCTTTAGTTATGCATTTATCCTCTATCAAGACTCACAGTTCCTAAATATTTATAAAGCAATAATCTTCCTATTTTATCATGACTAACAAACAAAAATCATTAGATTATCATTCTCAAACTGTTCCTGGGAAAATAACTGTAATCCCCACTAAACCCTGCACCACTGCAGAAGAATTATCTTTAGCTTACACTCCAGGTGTTGCTGAACCTTGTTTGGAAATAAAAAATAACCCTGCTGACGCTTACAAATATACCGCTAAAGGTAATCTTGTAGCGGTAATTAGTAATGGAACTGCTGTTTTAGGTTTAGGAAATATTGGTCCTTTAGCTAGTAAACCGGTAATGGAAGGCAAAGGAGTTTTATTCAAGAGGTTTGCTGGAATTGATGTTTTTGATTTAGAAGTTAACGAATTAAATCCAGATAAATTCATTGAAATAGTTTCTTCTTTAGAACCAA
>JABHWJ010000019.1 GCA_018657845.1 Candidatus Woesearchaeota archaeon
TCCTTAATATTCAACATGAACCCTAACTTGATGATCTCTCTCATTTCCTTGGGCAATAAGTTCCAATGGCGTAAGAGTCTTTGTTTCTCCCAAATTAAAGTGTTCAAATGAATAATCTTTTCTCAATTCCAGCGAGATTTTAACTCCAGGATATTTACTATCTGAACCAATTCTTGATTGTTTATCAATCTCAAAATCTAAAGATCCTTCTCCATTCAATCCAAGATAAGTAATAACAGATTTCCTCAACCTTTGAGTATCTAAGGTATAAGTTTTTCCTTTTTCCCAAGTCATTTCAGTTTTCATTTTAATTCTCCCAACATTAAAGATAATAATAAAAATAAAAAATTAAAATAGATTCAAGCCATACATCACAAACAATGGTGCAAACACGATTGCAAAGGTATTGATGACCTTAATCAACGCATTCAGCGCAGGTCCTGCAGTGTCCTTGAATGGATCACCCACTGTGTCTCCCACAATTGCTGCCTTGTGTGCTTCTGAACCTTTTCCACCAAAGTTTCCATCTTCGATATATTTCTTGGCGTTGTCCCAAGCAGCCCCACTATTAGACATGAATAAAGCTAACAATAATCCAGATAAGATTACTCCAATTAGCAATCCACCTAAAGCTTTAATTCCTAATAACAAGCCCACCAACAAAGGTGCTGTAATCGCCAGTACTGCAGGTAGAATCATGTTTCTCAAAGCTGCTTTTGTGACAATATCTACACAAACACCATACTCTGGTTTTGCTTCTCCAGTCATAATCCCTTTAATGGATTTAAACTGGCGTCTTACTTCTTCTACAATCTTCTGTGCAGTATTGCCTACTGCAGTCATACATAAAGCTGAAAAAGTAAATGGCAACAAAGCTCCAATGAATAATCCTACTAAAACAGCTGGGTCAGTCAACAAGAAGTACAATTGTTTGTCCATCACGTGACCAATCTCTTGAGTAAAGGCAGCAAACAAAGCTAGCGCCGCAAGAGCGGCAGAACCGATTGCATAACCTTTTGTAACCGCTTTAGTTGTGTTTCCTACAGCGTCTAAGGCATCAGTGTTCTTACGAACCTTTTTATCCAATCCAGCCATTTCAGCAATACCTCCAGCATTATCTGTAATCGGACCATAACTATCTAAAGCGATTATTAATCCAGTCAAAGATAACATCGAGATTGCTGCTACCGCAATTCCATAAATTCCAGCTAAGGAATATGCTGTAATAATTCCTGCACAGATAATTAATACTGGCCAAAATACACTTTGTAATCCAACAGCTAATCCACTGATTAAGTTAGTTCCTGCCCCAGTTACAGATGCTTCAGCAATCTTCCTTACTGGCTTGTATTTAGTGGAAGTGTAATATTCTGTAATCACATTAATCAAGATAGTAATCACTAATCCTACAACTGCTGCTAAAAACAAGTTCATTGGGTTTTTGGTATACCAAGTTACCCAGTAAAATCCTGCTGCAGAAACAACTCCAGAAACAATTAATCCTTTGTATAAGGCACCCATGATATTTTTACTTTTCTTACCTAATTTCACAAAGAATGTTCCAATAATTGAACCAATTATAGCTACAGATCCCAACATTAAAGGATATTCAATAGCCATATTATATGTTTGAGAGACAGAAGGGATTAAAGCCAACAACATCCCTGCTAACAAAGTTACCACATAAGTTTCATACAGGTCTGCACCCATTCCTGCACAATCTCCAACATTGTCTCCAACGTTATCCGCAATTGTTGCTGGGTTTCTTGGATCATCTTCAGGAATTCCTGCTTCTACTTTTCCTACTAAGTCAGCACCCACATCGGCGGCTTTAGTAAAAATTCCTCCACCAACTCTTGCAAATAAACTAATCAGAGAAGCTCCGAATCCCAATCCTACTAGTAACACTGGATCTCTAAAAATTATATAAAACACACTCACTACCAAGAGAGCTAATCCTACCACAGACATCCCTGTAACAGTTCCACCTTTAAAGGCAACAGATAAAGCTTCCCTTAATCCCTTTTTAGCTGAGGCTGCAGTTCTTACATTAGCTCTTACAGAAATACCCATTCCAATGTATCCAGATAATGCAGATAATATTGCTCCAAATAAGAAGCCTAAAGCAATGGGATAACTAAATAACCACCCCAAAATTGCTGTGATCACCACAACAAAAATAGAAATGGTTTTGTATTGTCGGGCCATATATGCCATTGCTCCTTCTTTGATGGCGCCAGCAATTTCTTGCATCTTTTCATCACCAGGTTTAACTTTCATTATCTTAAAAGAAAGAAATCCAGCGTAACTTAATGCTATTAAACTCACAATAATCGCGATTATTCCTATAATTAAACTTATATCCATTTATTTCCACCCCACGGTTTAAAGTTTTTAGTATTATGTAGTAGGTACAATGACAGAAACTCCTTTATATACTTTATTATACTAGAGAATGTATTTTGCTAAAATCAATTAATGTACGCAATTGTTTGGCTTATCCATAAGCATCTGGAGTAAAAAATGATTTTAATAAATTGAAGTTAATTTGTCTCAATCTTTCCCATTCGTTTCTGTTCATTGTATCTTTCAAATCATAAGTCTCCATATCGATAATTTTTACTTTTGTACGGTCTAGAGAAAGAACAATATTCTGGTTACGTAGGTCTAAATTAGTTATCCCTAATGAATTAAGTTCAGTCAGGGTCTTTTCCAATTGTCCCCATAAATCTTTATTATCAAGTTTCCCCACACCCAATGCTTCTAAATCATCTCCTTCAAAATACTCTTTTAATATTGCAATATACTTACCCACTTTCCCATAATCATAAACTAACTTAGTTATTCCAGAGATATCGCCAGCCCTTTCTAAAACTTCTTTTTCTCTTGAAACATGTGAATATTCTTGTACATTACTATCATAGGCAGCCTTCAAAACATATACTGCTCCCTTTTTCTCTACGGGATATACTAATGCTGAAGCGGGGCTAAAATTATCCAAATCAGCCCTATAAATTAAACTTGGATCAACCATATCAACTATTGTCTGGTTCATTTTAATAATTAAAAATAAATAGAAAAATAAAAATTATCTATTTCTATAATTTTCTAAAGCAGCACATAACACTTCTGGAAGGTATTCTGTTCTTATTCCTTCTGAAATACCTAACAAAGCAGCTACCCTTTCTTCATTCACATTTCCACTTTGAAGATAAGAACTCAATTCTCTAGTTACATGTTTACTAGTTTCAATTCCCGCATCAAAAACCAAACCTAGTGTGACATACCCTAATTCTCTAACTTCCCCATTTGGATGATTTAACATTCTATTGCAAACCGGACCATTAGCATAAACCCCTCTTGACACTGGGTTAACTTGGTCGTCTTGAACTGTATTCCAAATCCCAAACTGCGGGTCTTTCACCATTTCTTCTATTTCCATTTTTCTTATTATTCACCTTTACAATTATATCGCTCCATAATAATATTAATATTTTATAAACCTTTTCTTAATATTGCTATGTAAAAGCAATATAAAACAAACCGGGTATGACCCATAATTTTTTAAATGAACTTAAAATCAGTTATCTAAACAAAAAATAAAATGGAATTAATCATTACCGAAAAACCTTCTTCAGCAAGGAAAGTTGCCGCTGCTTTAGCAGACACAACTCCAAAACAAAAGAAAAACAAAAAATGTTCTTATTTTGAATTAACTCATAATAAAAAACCAATTGTTGTAGCTTCTGCAGTAGGCCATCTTTATGGTTTGGTTGAAGCAAATAAAAAAGGTTGGATTTATCCTGTTTTTGATATCAAATGGGAAGCAGCATACAAGGCCCACAAAGACTTAAAATACACCAAAGATTACACTGACACAATTTCTAAACTAGCCAAAACAGCTAAGGAAATTACCATCGCTTGCGATTACGATATTGAAGGAGAAGTTATCGGTTTAAACATTGTCCGTTACGCCTGTAAGAAAAAAGACGCTCATCGGATGAAATTCTCAACTCTTACCAAACAAGATTTAATTGATGCCCATGAAAAGAGATTAAAACACTTAGACTGGGGTCAAGCCAACGCTGGAGAAACCAGACATTACTTAGATTGGTATTATGGAATTAATCTTAGCCGAGCTCTAACTAGTTCTGTCAAAGCAGCTGGATCTTTCAAAGTAATGTCTGCAGGACGTGTCCAAGGACCAGCCCTTAAATTATTAGTAGATAGAGAACGAGAAATTCAAGCATTTAAACCAGAACCTTTTTGGTTAATAAATTTAGATGGACAATATAAAAAAGCCAACATTGAAGCTTGGCATAAAAAAGATAAATTTTTCAAAAAAGTAGAAGTTGAATCTGTATTAAAAAAAGTTAAGGGAAAAAAAGAAGCCCAAATTACTAAAGTAAAAAGATCTAAAAGAAATCAAGCCCCTCCATATCCTTTCGACCTCACCTCATTACAATCAGAATCTTATGCCCAATTCAAAATAACTCCTAAAGAAACCTTAGCCCTAGCTCAAACTCTTTATCTCTCTGGAGTAACTTCTTATCCTAGAACTTCATCTCAACAATTAGATCCAAAATTAGGATTCAAGAAAATTCTTAAATCTTTAAGCAAACAATCTTCCTACGAACTTCTCTCTAAAGAACTTCTTAAACTACCTTCTCTTCAACCAAACAACGGAAAGAAAACAGATCCTGCCCACCCCGCTATTTATCCTACTGGGCAAGCTCCTTCAGGATTAAAACCCAAAGAAATGAAACTCTATGACCTCATTGTCAAAAGATTCTTTGCTACTTTTGCCAAACCTGCAGTTAGAGAAACTATGGAGGTTCTTCTGGAAGTAAATAATGAGCCTTTTGTTACTAAGGGGACTAGAACTATCGAAGAGAATTGGCATGTTTTCTACAAACCTTATGTAAAATTAGAAGAAATTTCTTTGCCAGATATGAAAGAAGGAGAACAAGTAACTATCAAGAAAATTTCCAAATTAGATAAAGAAACTCAACCACCAAAACGTTTCAATCAATCTTCTATAATCAAAGAATTAGAGAAAAGAAATCTGGGAACTAAAGCAACTAGGGCAGACATATTAGACAGATTATTCCAGCGTGGTTATGTGGAGGGAGTCCAAATCACAGTAACTAAATTGGGGATGGAAACCATAACCATCTTAGAAAAATATGCCCCTACAATCATCGAGGAAAAATTAACTACTGACTTTGAAGAAGAAATGGAGAAGATAAGACAAGGAAAACAGGATCAAGAAAAAGTTTTGGAAAAAGCAAAGAAATTCCTTATTAAACTTCTCAAAGATTTCAAAAAGAAAGAAAAAGAGATTGGAACAGAAATCCTCAAGTCTGTTAGAGAAACTCAAGATGAACAAAATTACATTGGCCCCTGTCACAAATGCAAAGAAGGGAAGTTGTCAATCAGATTTGGAAAGTTCGGCAAGTTCATTGCTTGCGATAAATATCCAGATTGTAAAACTACTTTTAATCTTCCTTCTGGAGCGTTAATAAAACATACTGACAAAGTCTGTCCAGATTGTAGTTATCCTAAAATATTAGTCATTAGGAAAGGTAAACGTCCACAAGAAGTTTGCATAAATCCGAATTGTAAATCAAAAAGTAGTCCAGAAGAAAAAGAAGAAATCAAAAAGATTGAACAACATAAAATAGAAAAAAATTGCCCAAAATGTGGAAAAACTTTAATTGTTAGAAAAGGATTTTATGGGCAGTTCCTTGCTTGTCCTGGATACCCAAAATGTAAACACGCAGAAAGTTTAGAAAGTTCTAATCAATATAACAAGAAAAAGAATGGTGATGAAACCAAAGAAGAAACCAAAACCACTACTAAAACTACTGCCAAGGCCCCATCAAAAACTAAAGCCAAAACTAAAACTAAAGCCAAAACTAAAACTATAACCAAAACTCCAACTAAAGCTACAACTAAATCAAAAGCAAAATCCAAAAATAACACCAAGAATGGTTCTAAATCCTAATCTTCCCAACATAGTTCTAAATAAAATCCTTTCTCTAAACTCCACAGAACATTTCCTTCTCGTCACAGATACAAGTAAAGAACCGTTGGCCCAACCATTTTACGATTTAGCTAAACAAATAACCCCTTTTGCTGAAATTGTCATCATGCAACCCTTGTCCATGCATGGCCAAGAACCCCCACAAAACATTGCGGAGAAAATGTTTCATGCAGATGTCCTTTTAATCCTTACAGAAAAATCTCTCTCCCATACAGATGCAACTAGAACTGCAGTAAAAAACAATGCTAGAGGAATATCATCTCCCAATATATCTGAAGAAATTCTCAATCGCTGCGTAGATATAGATTACAATCAACTCATCAGTTTCCATGACTGGCTTAGACCAATTATCGCTAATTCCGAAACAATTCAAGTAACCACAAAACAAGGAACAAACATCACGTTCTCAATAACAGAAACACATGGGTACAGTGACCACTTACTAAAAAATAAACCCGGAGCAATTGGCAACCTTCCTACTGGAGAAGTCGATTCTGGAATCAAGAACGCCAATGGAAAAATAGTCATCGATGGATCATTTCCATTTCTCGGTTTACTAAGAGAACCAATTTATCTAGAAGTAAAAAACAATCAAGCAACAATAATTTCAGAAAACAACCCATCCAACAAACTCAAAGAAATTCTCCAACCTTGCGCCCCAAACTCAAACCAGCTAGCTGAATTTGGGATTGGAACAAATCCAAAAGCAATCCTAACTGGAAAAGTAATTGAAGATGAAAAAGTAAAAGGAACCATACACTTCGCCTTAGGAAACGATCTTAGTTATGGTGGAAAAAACAACATCCCTCTTCATCTTGATGGAGTTATCACTAAACCTACAATCATCGTTGATGGAAAAACCATCATGGAAGAAGGAAATTTTTTACAATAACTAGATGTAATCTTTTTTTTTCTCTAAAATTTTCTCTGTTCAACAAATCAAGTATAGCTAAAGCTATCTTCAAAAAGTAAAAAACAGTGAATAAAAAAAGAAAAAAAAATGAAAACACCGTACATAATTTAGCAAATACGAACGTTAGTAACTGCATGCTGAATACCTCGCCGAAGCTTGGTACTTACACACCAGTTCTATCAAACCGCTGTTCTTGCGATGTCCTAAGGAGTCTCTTTTCGAGGGGTACTTCGTGCTTAGATGCTTTCAGCACTTATCACTTAAAGCGTAGCTGCCCGGCGTACCTTGTCAGATAACCGGTCCACCAGTGGCTTCGAAAGCCAGTTCCTCTCGTACTATGACTTCCTTCCTCTCAGACTCCCAACATTTCCAGTAGATATCAAACAAACTGCCTCGCAGCGTTCTGAACCCAGCTCACGATCCCTTTTAACGGGTGAACACCCCCACCCTTGGTAGCTTCTGCACTACCA
>JABHWJ010000020.1 GCA_018657845.1 Candidatus Woesearchaeota archaeon
ATGGTTCAATAACCCCCATTGCCCAAGCATCCATCATCTCCCCAGTAAATACATTTAACCCAGACCATTTCCTTCCTTGATCATGTTCTGCTCTCAATTTAGTTAAAGCATCAATAGGATCTAATCCTGCATTCTCAGCTAGTGTCCGAGGAATTACTTCCATGGTTTCAGCAAAAGCCTGTACTGCTAATTGTTCCCTTCCACTTAATGTTCCTGCATAATTCTTCAATCCTTTGGCCAATTCCATTTCTACGGCCCCAGCACCTGCAACAACCTTTCTCTCTCTTAAGGCCGCAGCCAAATCTCCAATTGCATCAGTAACTGCTCTTTTAGCTTCTTCGGCAACATGTTCAGTTCCCCCTCCAATAAGCAGAGTCATTGCTTTAGGATTTTTACACCTTTCCACAAAAATCATTTCTTCATCGCCAACCTTCTCTTCTTTAACCAACCCAGCGTAACCCAAATCTTCTAAACTTAATTCTTTCAAATTAGTAATTATTTTTCCGCCAGTAGCTCGAGCTAGTTTTTCCATATCTGACTTTTTAACCCGTCTAGCAGCCATGATTCCAGCCTTAGCTAAGAAGTGTTGTGCTAAATCATCAATTCCTTTTTGACAGAATAAAACATTGGCCCCAGAATTTCTAATCCGATCAACCATCTCTCGCAAAGATCTCTCTTCTTGCTCTAAAAAAGCATTCAACTGCCCAGGATCTGTAATTTGAATTTTAGCATCAATCTCTGTATTTTTAATTTCTAAAGCCCCATTTATCAAAGCCACTCTAGCTTCCTCTATTTTTTCTGGCATCCCTGAATGAACTCTTTCTTTATCTAAAACAATTCCTTCAATTAACTCACTATCTTCCGTACTTCCACCAATTCTTTTCTCTACTTTAATATCATCTAAATCTATTTTCAATTCCCCATTGATCTCTTCAGATATTCCTTTAACAGCTTTTAACACTAACTCCGCTAACTTCTCTTTATTAGTCTCTGCGCCTTTTCCGGTCATTGCTGTAATCGCAACATTTCTCAGAATATCTTCATTTTCTAAAGAAACACCTTCTGCTAAGCTCTTCAAAATCCTTTGTGCTTCAGCTTCTGCTAATCGATAACCCTTAGCTAAAATTGTTGGATGAATTTCTTGATCAAGTAAATCTTCAGCTTTTTTCAATAACTCTCCTGCCAAAACAACCGCAGTAGTAGTTCCATCTCCCACTGCATCTTCTTGAGTCTTAGCAACTGCTACTACCATTTTCGCTGCAGGGTGTTCAATCTGCATCTCTTGTAATATAGTCACCCCATCGTTGGTGATAATAACTTCTCCCATCGCATCAACAATCATTTTGTCCATTCCCTTTGGACCTAAAGTTGTACGGACAGTTTGAGCCACAGCCTTTCCTGCAGCAATATTATTTCTTTGAGCATCCCTACCAGTAGTTCTCTTAGTATCTTCTGGCAAGATAAAAATTGGTTGTGTATTTGAATTATCCATTTTATTCCTCCGCACCCTTCACTCTCTTATAAGTTTCAGTTAAATGTTCTAACTCTTTATCAATAATTTTCTTGGTAAACTGATACACCAATGGATTTCCCAGAACATAATTAGTTGTAATAAGGGCATACGCTTGTTCTATCCTTTTTACTCCATTCTGACTTGATAATGAATTATATTCATCGGCTGCCACAACTAAGGATTTTTCCCAAGCTCCAGTCATAGCCTCATCATCATTAAGATCTATTCCATCTGCCTTAACTCTTCTCTCCAGATCAGACCTCAGCTGTTTACAAAAGATCTTATAAAAAGCATCCTCACTTATCTCTGGAGGCCCATCATAAGCAAAACATCTTTTTTCATTATGTATCATTTCTTCAACAGAACAGTACTTCTCAATCGTTTTCCATGCCTCTGCAACTGCAGGATTTTGCTTCCTAAATGATTTGTCCTTCATTTGTGGAAACTGTTCTAACAATTCATCCTTTGCTTCCCCATAGATTAAAATATCATTAGCAACTTGCTGTTGTACTAAAAAATCATAAACTGATTCTACCATTTATAACCACCCAATTAAATTTATTACCTCTTTCAAGCAGTAACTTCTTTATAAAGATTATGAAAATCATCTTTCTAGTACAATAATCTTTATTAACCCCGTTCCCTCCTACTTTCTTCAAAGGAAAACCCAAATGACATCACAAATAATCTTCTTAGGTACTGCTGGAGATTCTTCAGTTACTGCTAAACAACTACGTGGTTCAGGTGGAATTGTTCTCCAAATCGAAGATTTCCAATTTAATCTAGACCCTGGACCCGGAACTCTTAACAAGATGAAGGAATTTAGTCTCAACATAAGAGCTACCACTGCTCTTCTTGCTTCTCATGCCCATTTAAATCATTGTAATGATATTAACGCGTTAGTTGATGCCATGACTCTTTCTGGATTAGATAAAAAAGGAGTCCTTATCGCCAATAAAACTATAATTGAAGGTAATGAAAATTATAATCCTTATTTAACTAAATATCATAAAAACCTCTTAGAAAAAGTGATCACTTTAGAAAAAGGACAAAAAGTAGGTATTGAGTTAGTAGAAATCCACGCCTTAAGTGCAGAACACACCGACCCCAATTCTCTCGGCTTTAAGTTCTACTGTCCACGATTTACTCTAGGTTACACTGGAGACACTAAATACAATAAACAATTAGTTGAAGAACTTCAAGGTTCCGACATCTTAATCCTTAACGTTCCCTATCCTGGAAACAAATCTGAAAATCTTAATCTAGATACTGAGTCTGCAACCAAAATTATTGCCAAAGTAAAACCACGCTTAGCTATTATTACTCACTTTGGATTAGAAATGCTCAAAGCCGATCCAATTGTAGAAGCTCGAGAAATTCAACGAGCAACTGGAGTACAAACCATTTCTGCAAAAGAAGGATTAATCATTTCCCCAGAAGCGTACGCAGCTAAATCTCCCCAACACAGATTAAGTAATTTTTATTAAACCCTAACTTCTTAGATCATTCCAATTAACCAAACAACTAATAATCCTAGAAAACATCCTGCACTGATAAAAGGCATTGCTGGATAAAACTTTTCTTTGTCACCTTTCCAAAAGATAACCCACAAACCCGCAGCAGCAAACAAAGGAATCAAAAGAGCCTGCCACAAACCAATTTCCTTCAACACTATTCCTGCAAATATTAATGGAAACCCAATATCTCCTCCACCCAACATTGCGGTTCTAACTTTCTTCTTCACTGTCTTCTCACCTTTCTTAGGTTTCTTCAATTTCCCTAATTTATAAGGAATAAATAATCCTGCAAAAATCTTCGCTTTCATTTGTGACTTTGCTAACTTAATCATGTGCTTCGATTTCCAAACCGCATAAGCATCATAAATAGAAATTAACACCAATAACACCACTCCTGCCCACAGACTAAATAAAGGAACAAAAATAGCCGCTAACCCCCCATAAATAAAAAGCTCAGTCCCATTCTGTATCCACACATTAGGTTTAAACACTTTCCACAACCCTAAACCTAACGCCAAAGCCAAAGCAAATCCTTCCCACATAAACGCATTAAAGGAATAATCTAATGCTACCACTACTGCCAGTGTAAACCAAATCTTCCACACCAACATCAACTTATATTTCATCATCAAAAAAAGAAACATTGTCCCAATTAATATCGCTCCCAAAACAATAAACGGAAAATAAGTTTGTTCTTTAACAGTTGGCTCTTTAACTAACCCTTCCTTAAACACAGTCTTCCCTTCCAGCATACTCTGTTCTGCATCAATGTAATTCCATAGAACTGCTAGTCCAATAAACTGAGCTAACAAAAATATAACTAACAACACCAAGGTGATCTTTAAAGAATGTTTCATTACTAAGAGCTAAATTTTCATAGTTTAAATAGTTAACTCAATCCAACTCCAGAAAAACTCTGCTCCGCTTTCTCTCCAGTATTACTCAATTTAACAAACTCCTTAAACAAAGGAACTTTTATTGGAACTGCAAACTTAGTAAATGTAGAAGTAACTAAAGCTTCTCCCTTATCTAAAGAAGCGATATTCCTATTATCCTGCGAAAGATCTTGAGGTGCACTCTCAATAATCGCTTGTCTCTCAGAACCCATTTCTATTCCCAAAATAATTTTAGTATTCATATTAGCTAAAATATTCTTAGGGATCTCTGAAGGCAACTGCGTTATCGCAATCAGACCAATTTTAAACTTCCTACCTTCCCTAGCAATACTTTCAAATACATTTGACCCTTGTTCCAAAACCCTTTTCCCCAAAACCCTAGGAGCTTCTTCCAGAACAATAGAAACTACCGCCTTATCTTCTAAAACTCCTTGTTTCTTATAATATTTATATTTTTCAAAAATCTCAGTAGTGATCAAACCACCCACTAAAATCTCAATCGCTCCAGAGAAAAAACTGGTATCAATAATCACAATTTTTCCTTCTTCTAACTCTCGACAAATATCTCCAACTGTATTCTCTCCAGCAAACTCATCGAAAATACCTTGACAACAAACTCTTCCATCTACTAATTCCAACCCTAATAAAGAAATTAATTTCCTTTTTACAACCGAGATAGTGTCCTCATGAAAATTCATCCCTTCTATCTTCCGTTCCTCAAGCAAACACTTAATCCACTCATCTTTAAATTTCTTAGAATAGGCATACAAACATTGCCTCTGAGGATCGGATAAATTAACTGCCCCTTGAAAATGTTCTGGCTTCAATCTCTTTAAATTAATCTTCAATGTCCGCGCACCAACCGGAGCATTACTAGGGGTATAATAACTAACTCTGTCTTTCTGGGGATGATCCTTTAATCCCAAACCATTTCTTCCATAGTATTCATCATGAGGGTCTAAAACCAACATTCCTGCATATCCCTGGCCTAAAACATCCCACAATATGCAACTCATCAAATTACTTTTACCTTTTCCAGTAGAAGCTGGAATCAAAACATGATGACTTAAAACTTCTTTTCCTGGAAGAAAAATATCAAAATCCATTTCCTTACTTCCGCTTCTTAATTTTCCTAAGAAAAATGGACTTTCTGGTTTAGTAATAAAAAACAAATCTTCTTTTCTAATCTCTCTTACCTTATTAAAAAAAGAAGGCAACATTTTACAACTCCGACTATTCTCGCCAACCGTCAGCATAGGTTTCAAAAACGCTAATTGATAATTCCTTAAATTACTGTCCATTATCTCAAATGTTCCAGTTTCGCTGGACTGAGAACCATTACTACCTGTATTACTTTCTTCTAAATTCATTCCCGAAACCAACTCTAGATTTTGCTGAGATAGTTGAGAACCATATTGTAAATCATAAACTTGTAAAATAAATCGCTCGCCAATGTCTTCAATCACCATTAACTCCCCTAATTCTACCTGTTCTCCGGCTTTAATTCTAATTACAATCTTTCCAAAATCTCCAGAAATCACCTGCCCCTTTGTCATGAATCTTTAAAAGAAATAGTTCCTATTTAACATTTTGTATTCTTAACTAGAACCATTACCGATACTTTTTTAAATAACCCTCATTTTTACCATTAATCATGGAAGGAATCGTAATGCATTTTAGACAAGGACGTCATCACCAGAATACTGGGCAGAACATAATCAAAGTAGCAGAAACTGCTGAAGAAGCAGAAAAAACTATTGGTAAAACCGTTTCTTGGACCTCTCCTGCTGGCAAAGTGATTAAAGGAAAAATATCTGCATTACATGGTAAAAATGGTAATGTTAGAGCAATTTTTGCAGAAAAAGGACTTCCCGGCCAAGCTCTTGGTCAAAAAATTAAGATTGAATAATTCTTAAGAAAAAATTCTATAAAATCAAACTTTTTTCAATTCATTTAATATTGGTAAAGATTGATTCTTAATTGCAGTTAATTGGGCTTTGATCCCATTTACCCGATTATTCCAATTCGCATCAGTTGTTCTTCTTGGTAATTTTCTAATCACTTCACTTTCTACTTTACTTCTCAGACTTTGTGCCGCAGAAGCATATCTATCAAAGAAACCTTGCCACTCTCCTTCATGTTCAGCACGAGCATGTTTAAGTTTTCTCCAAGTGTGATGAAATTCTTCTTTAAGATTATCCATCTTACGCTTAGCTTCTCTTCTATTCCCATCAGTTAATAAATTAGCTATCTCCTCTGTCAAATTTAAAGCTTTAACTAAAGAATCAATTGGTACTAAAACTGCTTCTTTTCTTTTCCGTTTCTCTTCATCTTCTTTATTCTTCTTCTTCTGCTCTTCTCCATGCTCTTTCTTTTCTTTCCTTTTCTTCTCTGCAACAGCCTTTCGATCTCCGATAAACTCTTTAAACTCTTTTCTACGCTTCTCTAGAGTATCATCTTTCTTTTTCTTTCCCTCAATTACCTTTCCACCACCAATTGATCCAATGAACACAAACTTCACTGCATACCACAGAATCATTGCTGAAACAACTATCAGGGCATAATTGATAAAACCATTTATACTAGCTTCAACTGCATTAGAAAGTGTCATTCCAAGTGCCATTATAACAACTTACCTCCCAATATATTTACATGAGTTCTCATTGCCGCTAAAATCCAAAATAAAAGTACACATAAGACTAATTTTAAAAATACATGAAACCTAGTTTCTTCTTCATCATTACCTGGAATTTTAAATAATAAAAAACCAATCCCTACTACTGGGCCTCCAATTAACAACAAAGCAACCATAGTTGCCCATCCAGTTCCAACACCTAATAATACACTAGGAGACAAAAAGATTGCTGTGATCGTAGCGAGAATTGCTGCTACTACTCCCCCTTGACCTCTATTCAAAAAACTTAATGCTCCTTTCTTGCCACCCATCATAGTAACTACAGCAAAAATGATCGTGAACACTAAAATCCAAACTAAAATTCTAGTAAAAGCAACTACTGAATTTCCTGAAGACATATTTAGAAAACCTAATTGTCCCATCCATAAGAATTTATTCCAGACTCCATTTAACATCCCAGTATTTCCAACTCCGGCAGCGCTAGTTCCACTACACCCCACAATAAATAAATTTAATAAAAACAATAAACTATTCTTCACCAACCTTTTCATTCTCTTAAAGAATAATCTTAAACTTATAAACTTTTTGTTTGATTAGAATATATAAGAAAAATTAACTAACCCATTAACTCTCGAGTCTTAACCATAATTCCTTGTAAGTCTGTTACTGCTGCTTCTTGTTTATCTCTTGCTGACTTTAACTCTGCCCTCATAGAATTTCCAGTAGAGATATTTAAATTATTCTTAATGGTAGTTAACCTTGACTGAAGGGTAGTTCCTCCCAAATTTCGAGTATAATTTACTGCAGAACCTCCAGTAAAATTAATCAATTTAATGTGTCTCAAACTAGATTTAATAACTGTAGTATATTTTGATAAGACTTGATCCCTAAGCAAATCTTTAGTTTCTTTATGTTTCCTTAAAATATCTTTTTCCAAAGCCATTATTGGTTGTTTATCAACTTCATTATCATCTAAAACTCCCAATAGTCTCTCCATTTCAGTTTCTTGTCTAAAAGTATATCTTCTTACTGCCCTAAAATGACTAATAGAATCTTTAATCTTCTGCTCTACAGCTTCAACTGCATTAACTAAAACGTCTCTCTGTCCAACAT
Organism: Candidatus Woesearchaeota archaeon; assembly: GCA_018657845.1. Taxonomy (GTDB): domain Archaea; phylum Nanobdellota; class Nanobdellia; order Woesearchaeales; family GW2011-AR9; genus JABHWJ01. The sequence goes on from JABHWJ010000020.1 coordinate 7,675, forward strand.
TGTTAAACTTGGTCCTTCCTAAAGCTGAATCTATAGCACCAACTGCTCGATCCATCTCAATTTCAATCGCATCAATTTTCTCTAACTCTTTTTCTTCTTCTATATGTTCTCTTAAAGTTCGAGTATGTGTTCTTCTTAATTTCTTTTTCCTAGACTTCTCTGCTTTATCAGAAGATTTCTTATAAGCATCTTTACCTTTATCCCACAGTTTCTTACCGGTACCTTTTCCTAAGCCATACTCTTTACCACTCTTCTTTTCTCCCATAGGGTTAAAAGCAATCAAATATACAAAATAACCTGCACAACCTAATAGAACTATCTGTACCCAATTCCCTAACAAGAGAATCCAAGTTACAAATCCATCTAAAGGTCCTGCCATTTTCTAAACACTCACTCCGGTCACTAAATGAGCCCAGTGACCTATTTGTGATACTAACCACATTGCAAATAATACTCCCACCAATTTAATAACCGCAATACTTCGGTTAGGAGTTGGTGTACCCAAGATTAACCACAAACCTGCGGCAATTGGTGTACCCATTATAATAAACGCAAACAGTACGGCATAAGTCGAAGCTATTGAAGTTAACACCGTTCCTGGTAAAAACACAGATACCATCACTGCCAAAATTATTGCGATCCCAATTCCCATTGGCCTAGTTAATCCAGGGATTACTGAAACTCCAAGATAAAATAATATGAATGCTAAAATTCCAATTAAAATTCTTACAAAGCCCAAAACTTGATTATCTGCATTGGTACCTAAAAACTTTAATCTCCCAACATCTAAAACAGTATACCATGCATTTTTACCAGTTGTTCCTATATCCTCGAGAAAATTAGTTTGTGCAGAAACAAGAACTGAAGAACTAATTAATAAAATTAGAAACATCATCGATAAAAACATCAAGTTCCTCTTTTTCATTTTTTTAATTATTCTCCTTAACTATTTAAAGTTTTCTAATGCCACGCTGGTTTAATCTTAGCAATTATTCCTCTCATGTTTTCCAGTGCCTTTTCTTGTTTATCTTCTGCCTCTTCTAGATTTTTCTTGACGTTTTCCATTTTACCAAACCACCCATCAAATGTTTTTTTAGTGGTGGCAGTAAAATTAATCGGCCCACTAATCTTGGCCTTAGCACTTTTCTTTAAATTATTTGAGATTCCTTCTATTTCTTTTTCAGCTCCTTCTACAAATTTTGCGCTTTCTTCATGTAATCCTAAAATGTTCTTTTCTAAAACCTTGATGGGTCCTAGTTCTTTCTCATCAACCCCTGCTTCTTCATAATCTCTCAACAATTTTTCCATCTTACTTTCTTGTCTCCAAGTTATTTTTTTCAATTTTCTAAAATTTCTTTTTAAATCATTCAAACTTTCTTTTAAATTAGAAAACGTTTTTGCTAAAGTTTTTACTTCATCTATAGAATAAAACTTTCGCTTATTATAAATTCCTTCTAATTCTTCTTCAGCATCAGATAATTCTAAATCAACTAAACTTAATTTCTTTAGGTACTTCTCGTCCCCAACATACTCTCTTAATGCAGTAGTTTTTTCTTTCTTAGCATCTTTCTTGGATTGCTTTAATGCTTCATTCTTCTTTTCAGCATTTTTATCGGTACCTATCATCCATCCTGGGCCTTTCTTATGGGCTCCCTTCAACTTATCCAAAGACCACTTAGCTTCTTTATGTTCTCCTTCAGTTCCACCTTTAACAAAAAGGTAACCATAATAAATTAACATACCTACCAGTATTGCGTTCGCCCAACCTGTTAGGTTGGATACCCAGTCCATTAAACTTTCTAATACCATCTTATCATAAACCCATTGATCTAAAAATTGTTGAAATAAAACCAGGAGTTGAAGACAATTTATAGGCCCAACTTCCTAATTCATTAACTAACCATAACATAAATAACACTGCTGCAATCTTAACTACTGCTGTTGCTCTTGAATGAGTCGGAGTCGCCAATATCAAATACAGACCTATCGCTACTGGAGTAAACACTAATATAAATGCAAACACTGCTGCCCAAGTTTCCCCAAACAACAAAATCAAAGAGGGTGGAAAAAATATAGTAACCACAATAGCTAACAATACTGAAATCCCTATTGCTGCACCATTAGGCAAACCAATTAAAGAGATTCCCAAATAAATTAAAAATCCGATCAACACTCCTAATATAACTCTAATAAATGCTACTGCCTTACTCTGACCGGTATTCAACCCAAGAGCCTCTAGACTCCCAATATCTACAACCAATTCAATTAATTGTGTCATTCCCAATCCATTAAATCCAGAATCTCCAGATTTTCCAGGAGAATCTTGAGTGGCACAACCAGAAAATAATAATAGAACTAACAATACAACTAAAAACATCATCAAATTCCTTTTTTTCATTAACTCCAAGTAAATTTCTAACCTATATAAAGTTTTCTCTACCTCACCTTACAGATAACAAAGAAAATGATTGTCTGCTTTGCCAAGAGAGGCGCATGAGTTCGGTGTTTTTGAGAACTCATAACCGCGCCGTGCAAGCCGACAAATCACTTACCAAAGAAAACTTTATAAATGAATCCATATCTCAACCTTAACCATGACTCATATTAATCTAGTTAATCCAAATGAACTTATCAGCAGAGCTGCTGAAGAATTAAAAAACCAAAAACTGGTTCAACCATTAGAGTGGTCCAAGTTTGTTAAGACTGGCCATCACAAAGAACGTCAACCAGATAGTTTAGATTGGTGGTATGCTAGATCTGCTGCTATTCTTAGAACCATTAATAATAGAGGTCCTGTTGGAACCCAAAAATTAAGAACCAAATATGGCGGAAAGAAAAACCGAGGCCACAAACCAGAACATGCTTACAAGGCTTCTGGATCAATTATTAGAAAAATTCTTCAACAATTAGAAAAATCAGAATTAATTCAAAAAACAGAGAAAGGAGTTCATAAAGGACGTATTCTTACTCCTAAAGGAATCTCTTTCCTTGATAAACTTGCAGTTCAAATTAATAAAGAAACACAAAAAAATAAACAAATTAAATAAATAAAATGGCAAGAAATATACATCCTTCCAGAAAAAAGCGGTTAATTAAATTAGCTGGCCAAACTAAATGGGCTCCCTTCTGGACTGTTTTCAAGATCTATGGTAAAGGTAGAAAAGTTCACCCTTCTCGTCACACCGATGTTAAAAGAAGTTGGAGAAGAACTAAAACTAAAGCTTAATCTTGTTTATTAAAATAAAAAAATGGCAAAAAAAGAAACTACTCTTGAAAGAACTTACAACGTTCCTTTACGTAAAGAATTCCAAAAAGTTCCTCGTTGGAGAAAAACAAAAAAAGCCAGCACCACTTTAAGAGAGTTTATTCAAAAACATATGAAATCTGAAGATGTTAAAATTGGTCCATTCTTAAATAAACACCTTTGGAAACATGGAATTAAAAATCCTCCTCATCACGTTAAAATTACTGTTCAAAAAAATGAGAAAGGTGTTGTAAAAGCTGAACTCTTTGGTCATAAAATAGAAGAAGAAAAAAGTACCAAGAAAAAATCAAAATTGCAAGAAGTAGCTGAGAAAGCAGGTGTAAAGATGCCTAAGAAAACCGAAAAGAAGGCAGAGAAAAAAGAAGTAAATGAAGAAAAAGTAGAAACTAAAGAAGAAGTAAAAGAAAATAAAGAAGAACCAGTAGAAGAACCTAAAACTGAAGAATCTCCTGCACCTGAAACCACCGAAGCACCTGAAGAAAAAGAATAATTCTTTTAATTTTATCCAAAATTTTAAAAACTGTCTTAGTTAGCAATACTAAAATCTTAAAAAATGAAATCCAAACAAATCTTCACCAAAATCAAAGCCGAAGGAACCTTCGGCAATCTTCCAGAACAACGCTCAATAGAAGAACTAACCAATTATGGAATCATCAACTTAGACAAACCAGCCGGACCAACGTCTCATCAAGTTTCAGACAAGATTAAAAAAATATTCAAAGTTAAAAAAGCTGGCCATTCTGGTACATTAGATCCTCAAGTAACTGGAGTCCAACCCATTGCAATTGGAAGAGCTACCAAAATAACTCAATTTCTTCTTACTGCCCCTAAAGAATATGTGGGGATCATGCACATCCATAAATTGGTCGAACAAAATATTGTTGAAGAAACAATTAAACAGTTCATCGGGAAAATCCAACAACTTCCCCCAATAAAAAGTGCAGTCAAACGTCAAATTCGAACTAGAGAAATTTATGAATTTGAACTTTTAGAAATTAAAAAACAAGATGTCCTTTTCCGTGTCAAATGCCAAGCTGGAACATACATTAGAAAACTTTGTCATGATCTTGGTCAAGCCATGAACGTCGGAGCACACATGGCAGAACTAAGAAGGACTCAGGCTGGACCATTTACTGAAGCAGACCATCTCGCATCCCTCCCTGATGTTAAAGATGCTTATCATCTCTACAAAGAAGAAGACAACTCCAAATTTCTAAAAAAGATTCTTCAGCCAATTGAAAACGCCACAGTTCATCTTCCAAAATGTTGGATCCTTGATACTACTATTACTAGCCTCACCCATGGAAGAGACCTTGCTGTTCCTGGAATCTCCAAATTAGAAAATTTCCGTAAAGACGAAACTGTTGCCATCCTCACCCTTAAAGGAGAACTTGTCGCAGTGGGAGAGGCCTTAATGTCTGGAGTAGAAATAAACACTAAAGAAAAAGGTTTAGCAATAAAAATAAGTAAAGTATTCATGGAAGCTATAGAAAATCAAGAAACTAAAAAAACACCACAAAAACAATAATAAACAACGACCAAATAATTATAATTCTATAGTCATCCCTTCCCACCCAGGATTAATTACTTTTGTTATTCCAATTTCATCTACTGCTCCTGCAGTTTCATGAATATGTCCGCACACAACTAATCTTGGAACTATTCTTTCGATGAATTTTCTAAAATCTTTATTTCCCACATGGTCTTCATTAATTTTATCTGCACTAACTCCAAAAGGTGGGCCATGGGTAACTAAAATAATTTTTTTATCTTGATACTTCCCGTACCACCCTCTAGCAACTCCTCGAAATTCAGGATCAGATTGAGAGAATCCCCCTCCACCATAACCTAAAAATACAAAATCCTCTATCTCCACTGCTTTTTTGTGGAAGAAAACAAAATTCTTAAATTCCTTCGCTTTTTTCTCCATCTCTTCTTCAGCTTCATGATTTCCATGGATTACTAGAATTTTCTTTCCGATTTTATTTAACTCTTGCATAAGATAACCCAAACTTCGTTCAAATGTAGATAAATCTCCTGCCACTACAATAAAATCTATATCATCCTTCTTTGCTCTAGAAATCAACTTCTTTAATATTTTTTTATCTTCGTGCAAATCAACAAAAGTTAAAAATTTCATTCTTTTTCTTGACCTCTAAGTCGACCAAAGATTATTCTTGGCCTTCTACTTCGGGTTGAGAATCTTTATTATCTGGTTCTGGTTGAGAATCTTCATTCTTTACTTGGCCCACCGAGTTCTCTGTTTCTTCAAGATTCTGTGTTTCTTCAGGCAAGGATTTTTCTTCTTCCTTCTTAACCTTAAGAGTAACTGCCTTTTTTGCTTGAGATTCTGGTTCTAATTTTACTACCCTAACTAATACATCTTTTACTGGACAGATTTTGCTTAATCTCTTTTTTGTTTCGATTTGGAATTTATTTCTCAATAAATTTTCCAAGAAAACATCTAAATTAGATTTATTAGCAAAATCAACTAAAGCTTCTCTAACTATCGCTCTCAAATCAGTACAAGTAGAATGGGGCACTTTAAAAGTAGTTGAAACTAAAGTTTTAATCCTAATAAGTTTACCCTCTTTAGTTCTGGTTATGAAAGATTCATCTGCTCGAGCCCCTCTTCTTTTAACCATTTTTTTAATGAAAAAAGGAACATAATTATAACCAATTCCTTCTGTTTCTAAATCGCTACCAGAAACACTTTTAACTTTTAAAGAAACATAAACATTTTGATCTCTTACACTACCAGTTAAATCTCTTAAACTTATTTTCATTTCTCTCCCGACTGCCACATTTGCCTCAGTGAGATAACTCTCTCCTATCTTTTTCTTTCCTAAGAAAGCAGGAGAATATATTGGGAACCATCTTTTCTTTTTTACTTTTATTTTAGCTGTTTTTTTTTGTGCTTTTGCCATTTTATTTTATGAACCTCATAATTGTTATTTTATATTCCTAAATCTAATTTAGATACCCAATTTGTTTTTAAATTAAGAGATTGTTTAAAAAGGTATCGGAAAAATTTTTCTCTTGTGACATCCAAAAAATCACCTTCATCAAACCTCAAAGATAATTCCTTTTTTTAATAATAAAAATCCCAAAATAAGCCCATTTCTAGCCCCATTTCAAAAAAGAATATAATAAATTGCCTTCTAATTAAGAAACCAAGCCCAAAATACCACCAGAAAGGGAAAAGAAACATATTTAAATAAGTGAATCCTCCAAATATCCATGGGAAAAAAACTAGGTGTGGAATTAGAACTTCTAGTATTAGATTCTCAATTCAGAGAAACCAATCAAGCCGATGTTTTATTGGACGCCGCTAAAAATCAAGATCTTCCTTTAGTTGGAGAATGTTCACACGCCATGGTTGAACTAAATGGCAAGCCAGGAGATACTTTTTATGTCCTTGAAGACTTCATACATAATATTTCCAAACTAAATGAATTAGCTCGTAGCTTAAATCTTTATGTCCTCCCAATAGAAACTCCTTTGGACCCAAACTTTACTCCTAAAATCAGAGATCATCCTCGCTATTCCGCTAAAAGAAAATTATTAGGAGAAGAAAGATTTACGATTAGTGGGAAAGTATTAGGATTCCATACCCATTATGAATTGGAAGAATCAGACCAAAAAAAAGTTGATCAAATTAATTTCTTAACCTTAATGGATCCTCCAGCAATCACTATTAGTGCCAGTTCTCCTAAAAAAAACCCAGATGGAAGTTTATTCAATAACTGGAGAACCTATTCATACCGTAACATAGTTCATGAAAACCTTCCCTTTCAAGGCCACTTACAACAATTCAGACAATCATATAACGAATATTTAGAACAACTCGAAGAAGAATTCTCTAGGTTCATCAACTTAAGTGCGCAACAAGAGATTGATTTCTCTTCTTGTTCAACACAGTATAATTCTATCTGGGGCCCAGTAAGAATTAACCCTGGTTACCAAACTGTAGAAATTAGAAGCCCCGGAGCTAATCCAGATTTACATCTTTTGTTCTCTCTCGCAACAATCATTAAGGGAGGATTAAGAAGAATTGCCGAGGACCCTTCTTCTGCTGAGGATAATGCTTATTTCAAACTCTTATTAAATGATGGAAATCCAGGAGAATCTTTTGAAATTCTTCAAGCCCTTAGTTATGATTCTATGCAATATGGATTAGCATCCGAGACTGTGACAAACTTTTGTCAAAACGCATACGACTTTTGTAAAGAATCATTAACTCCTAGAGAATTAGCCCTCACCCAAAACTTGGACCCCTTTATCTCTTCAAGAAAGAATATGTCCGATTATATTCATTCCCTCAAAGGTTCAACCCAAGATAAATATTCCCACCTACACGACCTATATTTGGGATCTTTAAAAACATTGAAGGGATTCTTATGAAACAGATGAATCTTGGAGCAATCCTTCGGGCCCCACTGCCACAACTAATTGCTCAAGAGAATTATTTTGGAGACTATGATCATCTTCTTTTCTTAAAAAACGTGGGTCACAAACTTACAGTTTCCAGAAAAGGAAAACACTTTGAACAGATAGCTGATAAAGAATTAGTCTTCTTCTTTGATTTTCCATTTAACTCCCAATTAGCAGAAGAGCTCAGTTCCTATGAACCTCATGTAAAATTTGTTAATCAACCCAGCGCAGTCTTAAAAACTTCAGAAAAGGATTTTGAGTTTACTCATTTTAACAAATACTTACCTCCTACTATTTTGATAAGAAACTCCTCTGAACTAGAATTAGAAGATTTTATTAAAACTCACAAAAAAGTTATTGCCAAACCCTTGGATGGCACTGGAGGAAAAGATATATTCCCTTTTGATTTATCAGATGATTCAACTGAAAACATCGCCAGAAAAGTTTCTGAACTTCACACCAATCATCATTCAGGATACCTTCTCCAAGAGTTCATTGAGAATAAAGGCGACATAAGAGTTATTTGCTACAATGGAAAAATTCTTGGCCATTTTGGAAGATATAATCCAAACCACCACACCAATAATTTAAGTAATGGTGGATTTGTTACTCGGCCAGAACTTACTAATAAAGACGCTAACACTTGTGAAGAAGTCTCTTCTTATCTCAAAGATATGGGTGTTTATTACGCTGGAATTGATCTTTTAGAATCTCGCCTTTTAGAAGTAAACGTAGCTTGTCCTGGAGGGGTTGGAGTAGTCACCCCTCGCTATGGTCGATCTGTACATGATGCTTTTAGAATGTTTGAGCAAGAAACATATTCGTTGGTTAAGCAAATTTAATAAAGAATAACTCTTCACAAATTAAGATGATTCCATATAAACAAACTACCCCATTTACAACTGCGGCATCTTCTTTATTAATAATTCTAAACCACTTCAATCCTTCAATAAAACTTACTCAAGAAAATGAATTTGATATTTGGAAAAATACTGTTAACCTCCCCACTCGAGCTTCTTCAATTTATGCCCTAGCCACTTACGCAAAACGACAAGGATTGAATCCAAAAGTAATTGTCGAAGAAAAAGAATATAATTTTCCAGATTATAGATTTTATTGTTATAAAAAAGAAGATATTCAACACGCAGCTTTTTCAGCAGAACAACATCTTAAGGAAGCAGAAAAAAATAATATTTCCATTAAAGAAAAAGAAATCTTCCTTAAAGATATTAAAAAAGAATTAAATAAAAATCATCTCGTTCTTCTTAGAATAAACACTAAACCCTTAAGAAATGAAAAAAGAAACACCTCTAATTTTATAGTTGTTCACGGTTACCAAAATGAATTCTTCAATATCATCGATCCCTTATTCGGAGCCTTATCTATTCCCGAAGAGACTATGCAAGAAGCCTTCCATACTCTCGAAACAAAAAAATATCGGGATCACCGCATGATCATTTTTGAAACTATCAAATAATTTTCATTAAATAAAATAACATTAAACTGAAACTATGTGTCGGATGATTATAGCCATTGGAGAACTTAATTTTAACCCATTAATAGACAGTCTTATCCTCATGGCCGAAGATAAAAATGAACTTCATGAACACAACAAAAATAACCAAGGAAGTTTCCTCCACAAAGAAGGTTGGGGCATTGCCTACTTAGATCAAGACCAAAATTGGATAATTGAAAAATCTCCCCTTCCAATTTACAAAGATTCAAAAATAGACCAATGTAGAAACATAAACACCAACCTTGCTATTCTTCATGTTCGCAAAGCCACTAAAGGAATTGTCTCCCTAGAAAACACTCACCCTTTCCAACAACAAGATTTTGTTTTCTGTCACAATGGGGGAATCCATGAAGAAATTCTCCACAGCCCTTCTTTTCAACCTCAAGGAAATACTGACTCAGAAAAACTCTTTTACTCATTATTAACTGAAATAAACCATCATCCTAAGATTGAAGATGCAATTAAAATAAATCTAAACAAGTATCACAATTACTCAGGGATAAATTTATTTCTAGCCAACAAAAGCCATTCTTATATTTACATCAAAAAAAATAACCTCAAAGAATATTTCCAAATGAAACTAGGAATAAATAAAAATTTCTTAATTATCAGCTCAGAAATTCTTCCCAACCTTCCTGAAACTAAATGGCAAATATTGGAACAAGATGACTTAATTACTATCAATAATCAAACCAAAGAATTCTCCATCGAAAACACATCTAACTCTCAATAACTGTTAATCCTTTAGCTATTAAAATCTTCCTCACCGAATTATTTATCTGTTCTTCAGAAATCTCTCCTCTTTCTACAGCTTCTTTAATTCTTAATATCATTTCCCAAATTTCATTGGGATCTTCGTTAAAGTTAATAATTAAATCATTTCCTGCCACCACTAGATCTACATACATATTTTCTATAGCTAAATAATAATCCTTTAAACCCAACATATTCACTTCATCACTAACTATTAATCCTTTAAACCCCTCCTTTACTCCCTTAATAACTTCTTTGGAAACAACCGAAGGATATCCCTCAGAATCGACGGCCCCAGAAACGATTATATGACTCACCATTACCATTCCTACTTCTCCTTTCTCAACTAGATAATTATAAGGATACAAATCTTCTTCTGCTATTGTCGCCACCACCAAAAATTTATGGGGATCTTTTACAACTAATGTTTTTCCGGGATAATGTTTGGCTGTAGCAATAACTCCTTCACTTTGCAAACCCAAAATATAAGCTTCTGCCAACTCACCAATTCTTTTTTCATCACCAGGAAAACTCCTACATTTCCAAATCTCATCATTCAAATCAACAACAGGGGCATAATTAACATTAAATCCCAATCCTGACAAAAACTTTCCTTCATCACTACCTTTTTCAAATGCCTCTCCAGTACTATTAATTTCACTCACTGCCACAAATTGTTTAAAATTAGCAAAAGGATTCCAACAACCCTCTAAATCCACAGTTACAAAAAAAGGTATCTCCATTTCTTCCTGAAATTTATCAATTATTTCTTTATACAGCTCTCCGTTTTGTAAAGCAAACAAATGAATTCCTCCAACTTGCATATTTTTCCAAGCATGTAAATTATGTAATCCCCCATGTACAATAACCATCTGAGCTATCTTTTGTTCCAAACTCATTGAACTTAAATCTACCACTCCATCCTTCACTTCAAATTTCTGTTGTGGGATCAACCACCCTTTTGCTTTAGCAATATTCAAAGAACCCAACACTAAAACAAGCACTATTAAAACTAAAAAAATCTTTTCACTCAAACCTCTTTTTCTTTTTTTTATTCTAATCACCACTAACTCTCTTGAACATCACCAAATAACTGATTGTTGACAATAATTGTAAGCCTTATCATTCAACCAATATTTTAACACCTTTCCTTCTCCAGTCTTACAAACCCAATCAACATCCCAATCTTCTAATCCTTCTACAACTAATTCGCAACCCAGTTGCTTTCTCACTTCCAAACAACAGGAATCAATATCTCCCCACAAAGAATAATCTTCTTTCCAATTAACTACGCAGACTGGTTCTTCTTTATCCAGGAATAATTTTGCCTGTCCTAGTGAAGGTAATTCCACTCCAAAAAGATTGATTAACAACAAAACTGCAATCAACCCCAATGAAACATTAATTATTGCCATCACTTTATCGGAAGCCATCTTTAGAAATAATGAAAAATTATATATAAAACTATCTCCTTCTAAATGAAATAAACAACATAATTGAAACAATAAAAAATAAAAAACAAGAGGTAAAAAAATGACTGTTAAAGTTTATTCTACACCTACATGTCCCTGGTGTAAAAAATTAAAAGCGTGGTTAAAAGAAAATAAAATTGCCTTCAAAGATCTCAATGTTGCTGAAGACGAAAAAGCTAGAGCGGAAATGATTGAGAAATCTGGTCAGATGGGCGTTCCTGTAACTGACATTAATGGAACAATTACTGTTGGCTTTGATGAAAAGAAACTTGAAGAATTATTAAAGAAAAAGTAATTATTTTTTTATTATTATTTGTTACTACTGTTCTATTTTTATTTTATCTGGCAGTTGATAAATTAACGAACCTTCTTGTAAATGGTAATCGATTACTAAGGCAGTTAACCCCATATCTATCACTCTCGACCTAGACCACATCGATCTTCCAGAAAGAAAATCAAAACATTCTTTATTTTTTGCTGCAGATTCGAGATATTGACACAAATCATCCCTATACAAAAATTCTTGTAAAATTCCTCTAGTTAAAGTATACTCTGGAAGTTCTTGTCTTCCGGCATATAATGATTCAATATGTTCCGAAAGATAGAAACCCATCAAGTTATCAAGAAAACCTGCCGGAATTGCGCCTTTAAACCTTTCTGAAACTTTTAATTTTGGATGTTCATCGGGTGCCGGATTTCTAAGCACACCTACATTTATCGCATCAATAAACAATTCCAAAACATCATTATCCGAATTAACATCAAATAAAACCATAAAAAATAAAAATAAAAAGAGTTTATATTAATTTCGTTAGTACAATACTTAATTCATAACTTTTTCAAAACTTCTTTTGGATCTTTTCCTTCAAAAAGTATCTCATACAAACCAGTTATCAAGGGTAACTCTAATCCAAACTTTTTCTTCAATCCAATTGCTTCCTTCAAGGTTGTTACTCCTTCAGCCACCATCGCCATTTCATCAATCACTTCTTGCAACTTTCTCCCTTGACCCACTTCTTTACCAACTTTCCGATTTCTAGAATGCTCACTATTACAAGTAACAATTAAATCTCCCACTCCTGCTAAACTCAAAAAAGTTTCTTCCTTTGCACCATAAGCAATTCCAACTTTCTTAATCTCTTCCAATCCACGAGTCATAATAAATGCTTGAGCATTATCTCCTAAGCCCATTCCATCTAACACTCCCACAAACACGGCTACAACATTCTTCAACGCCGCTGCCACTTGCACCCCAATAATATCTTCTGTCAAATCAACAACCAAGTTCTCAGATTCAATAAGCTTACCTAACTCCTCCCTGCCTTCTCCTCCAGCTAACACGATTCCCGAAAACATTTTTTTACAAACTTCTTCTGCATGAGTTGGCCCATAAAGACAATACACTTCTCCCTTGACCTTCTCACCAATAACTTCACTAAGCAATCTTAAATCAGAACCAAAACCTTTTGAACAAATAATAACTTCTTGTCCTTTCAAAAACTGAACAGATTGTTCCATTGTTTTCTCAGCATGATTTGAAGGAACCACCAACAATACTAACTCAGTCCCAGGAATAACTTCTTCCATTTTATGGGAAGCAAAGATATTCTCGGGTAACTTTGCATCTGGCAATAATCTACAAACTCTTTCTTCTTGCATTTCCTTTGCTTGTTCTTCAATAAATTCCCAGACTTTGATTTCGTGACCATTTCCAGCCAGGTGCACAGCCAAAGCTGTCCCCCAACTTCCTCCACCCAAAATTGCGATTTTCATATTTTAACAAAACCTCTTTTAGTTTAAATAAATTCTGCATCACTCTACTACAATTATTCCAGTTTTGCCTATTACTATCCCATCCACATAAGTAAATCTTCCTTTTTCAGAGAACGTCCACCTAAATTCCTCACCCTCATTCAAAAACCCACTATTAATATTAGAAATCTTCCTCATTCCTCTAATTAAAACAGCAGTATATTTCCTTGAATTTTTCCAACTCACTTCTTGTCCCACTTTAACTATTACCTCCTCTGGCTCAAAACCATCTTCAGTAACCATTATTTCCATTGGTTCAAAATTCCAAGAACTCTCTTCATTTATGTATGGTTGATATTTCAAAAAAATCTCATCTTCTTCTTTTTTTATCTCTTCATTATTTAATCTAACAAATTTACTAATCTCACAAGCATCTTCTCGACAATAATCAAAAAATGTTTCTCCTAAAACCAATTCCAAATTAACCACAAAACAAAAAACTACTATTAAACCTATAAGTATTCTTTTCAAACATCTCACCTTTCCTAACAACTCACCAAACCATTATATATAGTTAATGAAACAAAAAATATATATACTTTCTACGCTCCCACTTCTTAAAAATGAATGTAAACCTTTATGTGGTCCCCACTTGTTTGTGGTGTAAGAAGGCCAGAAATTTCCTCAAAAAGAAAAAAATTCCTTTCGAAGAACTAGATATTAATGAAGAATCCCAATATCGAGAAGAAATCTTAGAAAAAACTAGTCAAATGGCCGTCCCAGTTATCGAGATTGATGGAGAAATTATCATCGGCTACAAAGAACAAGAGATCAATGAACTAATCAAAAAAACTAAAGCAAATAACAAATTAGAAGAGGATATTTAAAATGGTAAAATACAAAGTAACCCTTTTGAAAAATGAGTGTATTATGTGTGGTGCTTGTGCCGCAATCTGTCCAGATTTCTTTGAAATGGATGAAGATAATGTTTCTCATCTCAAGAACAGTATCCAAAATGGCGACAAATGGGAATTAATTATAAATACCGAAAATGAAAAAGCAGAAATTCAAGAAGCTGTTGATGCTTGTCCAGTCGACATCATCAAAATCGAAGAAGAAAATTAATTCTAATTTTTTATCTTACTTTATGTTCTTTTCTTAATTCATTAGCATATACTACTTGATGTTGTCTCAATTTTGTTAAAATGCGATTATGTTTCTTTAATAAAGTTCTAATATCTTCTCCTGCCTCTGCATGTCTTTTGGCATGTTTGTGAACACGCCCAAAATCACTCTCTCGCTCACCTCTCTTTTTATGCTTCTCTGCATTTTTACTCAACCGTTTCAATTTCTTATTTAAAACAATCAACTCTTTAGAATGAACATACAAATATGCTGCATGATTAACCAAGCTCATAACCCTAAGAATTACTTTTAACTTTATAAAACTATTTTTTCTTCACAATAATCATACAATGATCTAATTGGAAAGGTTCCAAAGATTTAAAGTCAGCTACAATAAACTCTTTTTCCAACTCTTGGCGAATCTCATTAAAAATACCTTTTGGCTTCCGCTTCACATCAATACTTCTTGCCTTCACTGCCAATAATCCATAGCCATCTTTCTTCAAAAACATTTTACAATTTTTGATAAATATCTCTGCTTGATTTTTTTGAGCAATATCTTGGTATACAATATCTACCAAACAAACCTTGTCTACATACTCCTCTGGGTGATTTGCATTAGATAACATGGGCACCAAATTTTTCCTATTCTCCGCCAAAAATACAAAATCCCTCATTACTCGAGGCGCAGGATCTATTCCAAAAATTAATCCTTCTTCTCCCACTACATCAGAAAGATATGAACACGTATATCCATGTGAGGCTCCCAAATAAAGAATCACATCTCCTTTTCTTATCCCTATATTATGTGCTCCTTTCACAATCGCCGCCGCTAACTTACTTCGACGAGGTTCAAACTCTCGATAATCCACCCCACCATCTCTAACTACCCGTTCACTAAATGGAGTTCCCTTAACAATACTTTTAGTATAAATCCTTTTACCTTTAATCTCTTGATAAATTTCAAAGATTTGATGATTCTTAATTTTCTTACTCATTGTCCAAATTTCTCCTCTAAATCTTTCTTATATTCTAATGCTTTAAACTCTCCCTTAAAATAATCTAAACGGATACACAAAATTAATTTATCTGCCAAACTCCTAGCTACTTTCCCTCGTTCTTGTTTCTTAGCATTTTGGATAAGTGGATGATTGATTATAACTCCATATTTGGGACTCTTTGACCCGGTTTTAATATGTCTAAACAAAGCTTTCTCTGCCCCTAATAATTGTATTGTAGAAGCAGGCAACATAGCTAAATGTTTCAAACTTCTACCCAATTCAAACAATTTCGCCCCAATAGTTACTCCAGCTAAAGCGAGTAAATTTGGACAATATGTTTTCATTATTTTCTGTAAATAATCTTCATGTTTTTTTCTCAAAGAATGCAAGCTTAAAATTTCGTTACCCAGTAAAATCATCTCCCTAACATCCTCTTTACCTAAATCACTCCCCATTGTATCTTCTATTCCCAATTCTTTCATCAAATCTTTCTTGCTTCTCTCAACAATTAATTCTGTAAATTTCTCATTATCTTCTAAAGACTCCGCAAACTCCGGCAAATACCAAGAATACCATTCTCTCAAACGACGAGATAACAGATTACAAACCTTATCCAACTCAATATAATTACTTATTGCTTGTATTATTAATAGGTCTTCAGAAACAGAACTCTTAATTTTTTTTTTAGTTAATACTAAATTCTGATTATAAAACTGAGTAAAATAATCTTTCTTCTTCAAAAAAGCTAGAACTTCTCCTAATTTCTCTTCAGGAACCTTCTTCAAATCTTTATACTTTTTCTTTAATCCTTCTTCAACACTCTTTCCACTTAACTTCCCTTTCTTAAATCTAACTTCTTCTACTAAGTTAAAATTGTTATCAAAAACAAAACTTCCTACAATACTAGTAAATAAATACTTCATAATTATTCGATTTACAAAAAGATATATAAATATTCCCTGTCCTTTCGCCTTCACAACCAGCAAAGGTATGTTAATCTAATGAAAGACCAATTTATCAAAAATGACTGTCTCAAAAATTGCCTCTCTTGTTCTACAGCGTTAAAAGAAGAAAATTGGAATTCTATTTGGGAAGGAGAACACCATTATAAAACTAACACCTGCAATAATTGTGGAGAAAAATCCTGGATCAAAGTTAATTTTGATGGATCTGGAGATGATGACTGGAAACCTTTAGAACAAGAGAAAGAAGAACCAAATCTTGATGGTTTAATTGGCGCCACCAAATTAAATAAAAGTTTTGTTAGAGAGGGATAACTCTCTAAATTGAATTCTCCTCGATTTTAGAAACCTTTATAAACAACCTCTTCTCCCAAGCCATAACTTAATCGAATCATGATCACACTGCTCTTAAAGAGTAAATGAATATGGTTTTATTTGGCCTGAAAAAGTGAACATCCCCAATCTCAGATTCTGGATGTGATCTGCAATAGGCTGTTTAACACAAACAATGGAGACAAAGTATTATCATCTTTGTGACACTAAGCTTACAGAGTAAGCGCACGTGGCACATCTTTGGATGGTAACCTTTGTAAAGGTTACATGGGAAAAGCACATGCGTCAAGACGTGGAAGTATGCAGTTCTGGCCGAGAAAACGGTCCAGGCACAATCTAGCTAGAATTAGATCTTGGCCCAGTAACAATGTCGCCAAACCATTAGGGTTTATTGGTTATAAAGCGGGAATGACCCACCTTATGGCGGAAGACAACCATCCAAAATCCATTACCAAAGGTCAAGAAATTTCTCTTCCTACCACAATTATCGATTGCCCACCAATGTTTGTTTGTGGCGTTTCATTCTATAAAAAATCAATTCTTGGTTTACAAAAATCTTCTCAAATTTTTGCTGAAAAATTAAACAAAGACCTTTCTCGAAAAATTCAACTTCCTAAGAAAACAATTAATAAAATAAATGACATCACTGAATTTGCTGATCTTAGACTATTAGTACAAAGTCAACCTAAATTAACAACTACGGGAGATAAAAAACCACGATTACTTGAAATCGCTTTAGGCGGATCCAAAGAAGACAAACTTGCTTATGCTAAAGAAAAATTAGGACAAGAAATCAAAATTGAAGAAGTTTTAAACGAAGGTGATGCCTTAGATGTTCATGGAATCACTAAAGGTAAAGGATTCCAAGGAACAGTTAAGAGATTTGGAGTAATGGTCAGATCCCATAAAGCTGAAAAAACAAAACGAGGAATTGGAAACTTAGGAGCTTGGACCCCTAAAAGAGTGGATTATCGTGTTCCTCAGCCCGGAAAAATGGGTTTTCACTTAAGAACCGAATATAATAAACAAATTTTAAAAATTTCCTCTAATCCTGAAGAAGTAAACTCTAAACGTGGATTACATAAATATGGACTTATCAAATCATCTTTCCTTTTAATTAAAGGGTCAGTTCCTGGACCAAGAAAAAGAGCATTAGTCTTGATTCCTACAATTCGACCTAACAAAAAAACTCACCCTGAAGCTCCAGCTATCAGTTATATTGCTAAATGAAAATGAAATTACCACTACATGACCTAAAGAACCAGAAAAAATCTGAAGTAGAACTTCCTCTTCAATTTGAAGAAGAATATCGTCCAGATTTAATCAAAAGATCAGTGTTATCTCTACAGAGTAAATCTCGTCAGAAATACGGAGCTTCTCCCGAAGCAGGTATGCGTCATTCTGCCGAACTTAGTAGAAGAAGAAGAAAATACCGTGGTTCTTACGGATTGGGTATCTCTAGAGTAACTAGAAAAATCCTTTCTAGAAGAGGAACAAGAATGTATTGGGTAGGTGCACTTGCTCCTAGTACTGTTGGTGGTAGAAGAGCTCACCCACCTAAAGCAGAGAAAAACTGGGAACAAAAAATAAATAAAAAAGAAAATCGAAAAGCTATCCGATCTGCAATGGCTGCTACCTTAAATAAAGACTTAGTACAACAAAGAGGTCATCACTTACCAGAAAGTTATCCTTTTATTATTGATAATTCCTTAGAACAAATCTCTAAAACCAAAGAAATTAAAGAAACTTTAGAAAGCCTAGGATTTACTAAAGAACTAGAGAGATCTGCTATTAAAAAAATCCGTGCTGGAATGGGTAAACTTCGAGGAAGAAAATATCAAAAGAAAAAAGGCCCATTAATAGTTGTTGGAGAAGATTGCCCTTTAACTAAAGCTGCTAAAAATATTCCAGGGATCGAAATCGTTCGAGCAGATCAAATAAATACCCACTTACTTGCTCCAGGTACTGCTCCCGGCAGAGTCACCATTTGGACAGATAACGCAATTAAACAAATCACTGAAAAAAAATTATTCATATAACATGGCTAAAAAAACTCAAACAGAATCTGTACCAAAGGATAACTTTGACCCATACCAAATAGTCAAATATCCTTCTTCAACAGAAAAAAGTATTCGTCAGATTGAGTTTGGTAACAAATTAACTTTTGTAGTTGATTCCCAAGCAAAAAAACCGGAGATCAAACGAGCAATAGAGGAACTCTTCAAAGTTAAAGTAGTGAAAGTTAACATTCAAAATTCGCCAAAAGGAAAAAAATTAGCTTACGTTAAACTTTCTCCAGAAAGTCTAGCTTCAGATGTAAGCGCAGAATTAGGACTAATATAAAATGGGTAAAAGACTAATCTCTCAAAGACGTGGACGTGGCACCGGACCATACAAATCTCCTGGCCACCGCTTTAAAGGAAAAATTGCCCTACCTAAGGCCATTGAAACTAATGGTGAAGTTTTAGATATTATTCATTGTGCAGGTCATTCTGCCCCTTTAATCAGCGTAATTTATGATAATGATGAAAAAACCCTTACTCCTGCCCCTCAGGGAATTAAAGTAGGAGACAAAATTGAAGTAGGAAAAACAAAAGATATTAAAGCAGGTAATATTCTCGAGCTTAAAGATATTCCTGAAGGAACTTCAGTTTACAATCTTGAACTAAAACCTGGAGATGGAGGTAAGTTTTGTCGAGCTTCAGGTACCTTTGCTAAAGTTGTTGCAAAAACCTCCAAACAAATTACTATCAAACTTCCTTCAAAAAAAGAAAAACACTTTCTTCCTGCCTGCCGAGCAGTTATTGGAACTGTGGCTGGATCAGGAAGAACAGAAAAACCTTTCCTTAAGGCAGGTACAAGAATGTTCGCTAAGCGAGCTAGAAACAAACTTTACCCTCGAGTATGTGGAATATCTATGAATGCAGTTGATCACCCATTTGGTGGAACTGGATCTCACCACAAGGGTCGACCAGATCAATCATCTAGACATGATCCTCCTGGAAGAAAAGCAGGTAAAATAGCTCCTAGCAGAACTGGTAAGAAACGATAAAGGTGAAAAAATATGGCAAAAGAATTCAAATGGCAAGGACTAGCAGAAGAAGAAATTAAAAACCTTGACTTAAAGGAATTCCTAAAACTTATTCCCGCTAGAGCTAGAAGATCTCTAAAACGAGGACATACTGAAGATCAAAAAACCCTTTTAAGTAAAATTGAAAAGAATGAAAAAAATATCAAAACTCATTGTCGTAACTTAATCATAATGCCTCAGATGATTGGTCTATCTATTGGAATATATAATGGAAGAACCTTTGTCCCTCTTATAATTACTGCAGAAATGCTTGGTCATACCTTGGGAGAATTTTCCCAATCAAGAAAAAATGTATCTCACAGTGCCGCTGGTGTTGGAGCTACTAGGTCCAGTAAGGCAATTTCAGCTAGATAAACATGAAACCAAAACAAATCCTTAACCCAGAACACATCGCCAAAGCTTCAACTAGAAACGTCCCTGTTTCTACAAAGCATTGCGTAGAAATTAGTTCCCACTTAAGGTATAAAACAACTGAACTAGCAAAAAGCATCCTTGAAGAAGTTGTCGAATTAAAAAGAGCAATTCCTTTCAAAAAATTCAACAAAGACATGGGCCATAAACCAGGGATGGCTGCTGGCCGTTATCCTAAAAAAGCTGCTCAAGAAGTATTAAACTTAATTCACTCTGTAGAAGCAAATGCCCAGTTTAAGGGATTAAATACCTCTGCACTTAAAATAATCAAAATTTTAGCTAACAAAGCTTCAATCCCTGCAACTGGTGGAAGAAAGAGAACTGGAACCAAAAGAACCCATTTAGAGATTGAAGTAAAAGAAATTAAACTTAGAAAAAAAGAAAGAACTAAAAAATCAGCTACAAAAGATACTAAAGACACAAAAGTTACCAAAGAAACTCCTCAAACTCAAGAGATTAAACCAGTAGAAAATAAAATAGAAGAACTTAAAGAAGATAAGCAAGAAGAAAAAACTGAAGCAGTAGAAGAAAAAGTCGAAGAACAGCCAGTTAAAGAGACTGAAACAGAAACTCCTATAGAAGAAGAAGTTAAAGAAGTCAAGGAAGAAACAAAAGGTGAACAGAAAAAATGATGGAAAGAGACTTCATCTCCCAGAAGATCAAAGAATTTCAGATTAAGAAACACATAGAATCTAAATTAAACCAAGTAGGACTATCTCAGATTAGACTTAAAAAGATTCCTTTAGGTGAAAAAATAATTATTTTTACTTCCCGGCCAAGTTTAATTGTTGGTTCCAAGGGAGCTAATATCAAAGATCTTACTCGTCAATTAAAAACAAAATTCAAATTAGAAAATCCACAAATTGAAATCAATGAAGTAAAAGATATCTTTTTAGACGCAAATGTTGTTGCAGAAAGAATCGTTTCTTCATTAGAAAGATTTGGATCTGCTCGATTCAAAGGCGTAGGACACAAAACTATGGATAATGTCTTGAAGGCAGGAGCAATCGGAGTAGAAATTATAATCTCTGGAAAAATCCCTGGATCTCGAGCTAAAAATTGGAGATTTTACCAAGGTTACTTAAAGAAATGTGGAGATATCTCTGTATCTGGAGTTAGATCTGCTAAGAAAAGCGCCCTATTAAAAAGTGGAATTATAGGGATAAAAGTTAGCATCATGCCACCAGACATAGAATTACCCGATAATATTGAAATCCTCAACGAACCAGTAGAAATTATTGAAGAAATTTCTATTGAAAAAGAAACAGAGAAGAAAGTAGAAAAACCAAAAAAGAAACCCGCGGCTAAAAAAAGAAAAGCAACTAAAAAGAAAACAGAAAAAGTAGAAAAAAAAGTCGAAGAACAACCAGTTAAAGAAGCTGAAAAAGAAACTCCTGTTGAAGAAAAAGTAGAAAAAGAAATCAAAGAAGAAGTTAAAGAACCAATCGAAAAGAAAGAAAGCCAACCTAAAGAAAAACAAGAGAAACCAGCAGAAGAACCTAAGGTTGAAGAAAAACCTCAAGAAGCTCCTGCTGAAAAAAAAACTGAAGATCAAACAGAAAACGCAGAAGTTCCTGCAAAAACTGAAGATAACGAGAAATCACCCGAAACACAATGAAAGCAAAAGAATTATCTAAATTGGAAGCGAACGAATTGAATGAAAAAATCAAAGAACTTCGTAGAGAATTAATTAAAGATAATGCTCAAGTTCACTCTGGTGGGTCTCCTCCAAATCCTGGAAAACTAAGACAAACCAAAAAGAATATTGCCAGGATCTTAACTATTTTAAAACAAAAAGAGGTCAAAGTTAAATAAAATCATGGCAGAAGTATGTTCACAATGCGGGTTACCTCAAGATCTTTGTATCTGCGAAGTTATCGCCCGAGAACAACAAAAAATAGAAGTCAAGATTGAACGAAGAAAATTCGGAAAAAAATACACGATCATCACTGGCATCAAAAAAGAAGCCAACATCTCAGAGATTACCAAAAAACTGAAAGTAAAACTCGCCTGCGGTGGAACAGCCAAAGGAGATCAAGTTGAACTTCAGGGCGATCACAAATCGAGAATAAAACCACTCTTGGTGGAATTGGGTTTCCCCGAAGAGACGATCGAAATTAAATGATTTCGGTTAAGAAAATAAAAACTTTCCCTCACGAATTGATTGGACAGGAAATCGAAATCATCGATTCCACAAACAAAAGTGAACTTGGTTTGCAAGGGAAAGTCGTTGATGAAACAAAAAATATTTTGACCATCTCTCATGAAGGGAATGTCAAAAAATTAATCAAAAAAAACATCACTTTCAAAATAAAATCTCTCAACTTAATAATTGAGGGAATGGCAATCACCAAAAGGCCTGAAGACAGAATCAAAGGAAAATAAGGATAACAAAATGAAAAAAGAAATATTCGGCATTAAGTCGCCAGAAAAAGAATGTACTGACAAAAACTGTCCATTTCACGGACAAATAAATGTCAAAAAAGAATTCATTAAAGGTACGATTATTAAAAGAGACATCCATGGTTCGGCAACAATCGTCTGGGAAAGATCTTATTTTATTCCTAAATATGAACGTTACGCTACTAGAAAAGCTAAACTTAGAGCTCACAACCCTCATTGCATTGATGCCCAAATCGGACAAAAAGTCCTTGCTGTTAGAAGTCGACCTTTGAGTAAAATGAAAAATCATATTATCCTTCAAGTAATTGAAGAAGAATTAAAAAAAGAAGCACCTAAAAAAACCAATAAAGGTGCTCAACCAAAGGCAATATTAAAATGAAAGCAATAAAAGCAAATATCACTCGGTCCTTACCATCTCAAGCCCGTATAATTTCCTGTGATAATTCAGGAGCTAAAATACTTAAAATTATTGCAGTTAAAGGCCATAAAACTTGCAAGGGAAGACTTCCTGCTGCAGGCGTAGGCGATTTAATTTTTGCTTCAGTTAAAAAAGGTAAATTAGATATTAGAAAAACAGTAGTTCCTGCAGTTGTTGTTCGGCAAAAAAAAGAATACCGTAGGCCTGATGGAACAAGAATAAAATTTGAAGACAATGCCGCAGTAGTCCTTAAAGATTTAAAAGGTAACCCTAAGGGAACCATCCTCAAAGGACCAGTTGCTAAAGAAGCATGTGAACGTTGGCCAGCAATTGCCAAACTTGCTACAATCATAGTATAAAAATAATAAATAAATAAAAACCAATAAAAATGTCACAACAATTTTCCACAACTTGGAACGCGAGTAAACAACCTCGTAAACAGCGTAAATATAGATATAACGCCCCATTACATACAAAACAAAAATTCCTTCAAGTTCACCTTTCCCCTGAATTAAGAAAGAAATACTCCTTAAGAAATATCCTAGTTAAAAAAGGAGATAAAATAAAAGTTCTTAGAGGACAATTCAAAAAACAAGAAGGGAAAGTAGAGAAAGTATCTTTGAAATATGAACGAGTTTTTGTAACTGGTTTAGAAAAGATCAAAAAGGACGGAACAAAAATTCCTGTTGCTTTTAACCCTTCCAATTTAATGATCCTTGAATTAAATTTAGATGACAAAAAGAGAAAACAAAAGGTAGAAACAAAGATGGATAAACCCAAAAGTAAACAACCTACTGAGGAGAAAAAATGAAGAATCACTTAAAAGCTATTGCTGTGCCTAAAACTTGGCCAATTGACAGAAAGAAGAATGTATATATCACTCGACCTAAGCCCGGTACTCATAAACTTTACTTTGGTATGCCTTTAGGTGTAATCCTTAGAGATTTCCTTCACCTTACTTCCACTATAAGAGAGGCAGGCAAACTGCTTAATAATAATGAACTTTTGGTTGATGGCAAGCGTGTAAAAGACACTCGAGCAATAGTTGGTTTATTTGATGCTATCTCTATCCCCAATACTAAACAAAACTTCAGAATCCTTTTAGATAAAAAAGGACGCCTAACTATTCATGAAATTGACGCTAAAGAAAGTAAAATTAAACCATGTAAAGTAATTAATAAAACCATCTTACCTAAAGGAAAAATACAAATTAATCTTTATGATGGAAGAAATATAACTTCAGACCAAAAATGTGCAGTGGGAGATACAGTTGTCTTTGATACTACTAAAAATACAATATCTACAGTCCTCGAACTTAAACCTGGTGTTTTAATTTTCCTTACCCAAGGTAAACACGCAGGAAATGTTGGAGAACTAGTGGAATTAAATGGAGAAAAAGCAATCTGTAAATTGAACGGTGAAAATATTGAAACCACTAAAAAATACCTATTTGTATTAGGAGAAAAAAAGCCAGTTATAAAATTAATGGAATAAAAATAGAACCATGACCGAAACAAAATCAAATTTAATGAACGAAATCAAAGTTGCCAAGATCACTCTAAATATAGGTTCTGGTAAAGAGGAAAGTCGGCTTAAGAAAGCTCTTAAGTTATTACAAAAACTTGCCCCCAATAATCCAGTTAAAACTACCGCCAAAAAAAGAATTCCAGGATGGGGTTTAAGGCCAGGATTACCTATTGGTTGCAAAGTTACTATTAGAAAAGATTGTGACGAACTAATCAAAAGATTATTCGCAGCTAAAGAAAATACTTTGCCTCGGAAAAAATTTGACTCGCAAGGAAACTTTTCCTTTGGAATCCCAGAATATATTGAAATCACTGGATTAGAATATGATCCTGAATTAAAAATAATGGGCTTAGAAGTCGCCGTTACTTTAGAAAGACCAGGATTCCGGATTAAAAAAAGAAGAA
Source organism: Candidatus Woesearchaeota archaeon (assembly GCA_018657845.1). Taxonomy (GTDB): domain Archaea; phylum Nanobdellota; class Nanobdellia; order Woesearchaeales; family GW2011-AR9; genus JABHWJ01. The sequence goes on from JABHWJ010000020.1 coordinate 32,542, forward strand.
ACAAACAACAAAAAATTGGTAAAAACCAATTGATCAGTCAAGAAGACGCTATCAATTTTGTTCAACAAAAATTTAACGTACAGGTAAACTAGGTGAAATATTATGACAACTTCAAACTACACTAAAGTTTTCAAACAATTGGACGCTAAACCAATAAAGAAAGCTAAATTCATAAAATTTAATCAACCTAACGAACGTTCCTGTGGCCGAGCCTTAAAACATTGCCGTAATTGTAACCGTAACGGTGCCCATATCGGTAAGTATGGCCTTAACCTTTGTCGCCAGTGTTTCCGAGAAATGGCTACAGAATTAGGATTTAAAAAATACTCATGAGGATAAAAAAATGTTAAACGACCCTTTGGCAGCAGCTTTGTCGAAAATTATGAACGCTGAAAAGTCCGGCAAGAAAGAAGTATTGATTAAACCTATCTCTAAAACCCTTAAGACGACCCTTACTATCATGAATGACCATGGATACATTGGTTCCTTTGAGGAAACTGAAGATGGTAAAGGAAATTTCCTTAAAGTCAATCTACTTGGTAATATCAATAAATGTGGAGTTATAAAACCAAGATTCTCCACCAAAAAAACCCAATTCGAAAAATGGGAAAAACGTTATCTTCCCGCTAAAGATTTTGGTTTAATCATCGTCTCTACACCCAAAGGCATTATGATTCACAATCAAGCTAAAGAAAATAGTACTGGAGGAAAACTCTTAGCATACTGTTATTAGTTTCATAAAATGAAAAACGATCTTAGAGAAGAAATTGAACTGCCCCAAGGCGTTACTGTGACTATTGGTGATCTTATCAAAGTTACTGGCCCCAAGGGAGAGGTAGAAAAAAAGTTAAGTCATCCCAGAGTAGATATTTCTCTCCAAGACAATAAAATAGTTCTCGAATCTAAAAAGGTCACTAAACGAGAAATAAAAAACCTTAACACTTTCCGCGCTCATTTAAGAAACATGGTCCAAGGAGTTCAAGAAAAATTTATCTATACTGTAAAAATTTGTTCAGGTCATTTCCCAATGAATGTTTCTGTATCTAAAAATGAATTAATAATCAAAAATTTCCTAGGAGAATCTCATCCTAGAAAACTTCCTATTAAACCAGGAGCAGAAGTAAAAATTGAAGGCACAGAAGTAATTATTTCCTCTTGCTCCAAAGAAACCGCCGGCCAAACTGCAGCCGGTATCGAACAGCTTTGCAGAATAACCAATCGTGATAATCGAATTTTCCAAGATGGTTGCTACATTATTAACAAGGCAGGAAAGGAGATCTAAAAATGGAAAAAACAAAATTAATTGAAGTTAGGAACGCAGCTAAAAAAAGAAAACCTACATTTGTAATAAAAGATACTCATAAAAAATCCAGAGTTCCTGCTCGTTGGAGAAAACCAAGAGGAAAACACTCTCCAGTTAGACAACACTATAAAGGAAAACCAAAAGTAGTTTCCACGGGATACTCCTCACCTAAGGCTGTTAAACACCTTCACTCTTCAGGATTACAAAAGATCCCAGTTAATAATAAAAAAGATCTTGAAACTATTGATCCCCTAACTCAGGGAATAGTTATCTCAAGTAATGTAGGAAATAAAAACAGAATCGAATTAATCAAAATTGCTTTAGAAAAGAAAATTAATGTTTTAAATCTAAAAGATGCTCAAAAACACCTGGATTCCTTGCTTCAAAGCTTCCAAGAAAGAAAGAAAACCCAAGAAAGTAAACAAGTAGAAAAATCTAAAATAGAAGCAGACAAGAAAAAAGAAGCTGAAGAAAAAACTAAAAGGGAAGCAGAAGAGAAGAAAAAAGAAAACAGTGAAAAAAACCAAGAAGAAAAAATAGAGAAAAAAGAAGCAGAAAAGAAAGAATTCGATAAAACTCTAACTAAAAAACAATAGGATCAAAATGAAAAACAAAAAAGCATTAGCATCAAGAATCTTGAAAACATCACCTAAAAAAATCAAATTCACAGCTGATGCTCTCGAAGAAATTAAAAAAGCAATTACTGGATCAGACATCCGGGGATTAATCGCAATCAAAAAGATTACCAAATCCAAAGCCCCTCACCAATCTAGAGTAAGAGCTAGAAAAATAGCTGAACAAAAGAAAAAAGGAAGACAAAAGGGCCATGGAAGTAAAAAAGGAAAGAAATTTTCTCAGATCACCAAAAAAGAAAGATGGATGACTAAAGTAAGAACTCAGAGAAAGTTTATTAAAGAACTCAAGGAAAACCAACTCATCATAGCTAAAAATTATCGTCTATTGTACTCCCGAGTTAAAAGCGGTTACTTTAGAAACAAAAGACATATTAAACTTTACATTCAAGAAAATAACTTAATTACGAAAAATGAGAAATAAACCAAAAGTATTACCATTTAAAAGAAGAAGAGAAGGTAAAACTAATTACAAAAAGCGTCTAAGGCTTTTGCTTTCCAAAAAACCTCGTCTAGTTATTAGAATGACCAATCAAAGAATAATTGCTCAGTTAGTTGAATTCCAGAACACCGGCGACTTAGTTAAAGTAGGAGTAGATTCTTATCAACTAAAAAATTATGGTTGGAATTTTTCTTTAAAGAACATGCCTGCAGCTTACTTGACTGGATACTTAATCGCTAAAAAGGCATTAGCAAGTAATATCTCTCAAGCCATCTTAGATACTGGAAACAAAAGTGTGATTAAAGGCAATAAATTGTTTGCTTTCTTAAAAGGTGCAGTGGATGGTGGATTAGAAATTCCTCATTCAGAAGACCTTTATCCTAGTGAAGAAAAAATCAGTGGACAACACATTGGTGATTATGCTACAAAAATTAAAGAAAATACCGAAGTTTATCAAAGAATATTTTCTAATTATCTAAAAAATAAACTTGATCCCACCAAAATGGCGGAACAATTTAAGAAAACTAAAGAACAATTGGAACAATTAAAATAAAATGGCTAAAACTAATCCTCAAAATAAAAAAGGAAGATTCAATCGTCGAGACTCAAATAGATCTAGAGCTCCTGAAGAAAGAGTTGACCCTAGAGAAAATTGGAAACCAAAAACACAACTGGGCCACCAAGTTAAAGATGGAACTGTTGTTGATATAAATGAAATTTTTGATAGTGGTGAAAGAATCCTAGAAGCAGAAATTGTAGAGGTCATTTTACCAGACCTTAAATCTGACTTACTCTTAATTGGACAAGCTAAAGGTAAATTTGGTGGCGGGCAAAGAAGAATATTTAGACAAACTCAAAAGAAAACTAGAGAAGGAAATAAAATTAAATTTACTACTTGTGCTTTAGTTGGAAATGAAAATGGTTATTTTGGAGTATCTTTTGGAAAAAGCAAAGAAACTGTTCCTGCCCGAGACAAATCTATTAGAAAAGCCAAACTAGGCCTTACTAAGATTAGAAGGGGATGCGGATCTTGGGCCTGTAATTGTGGAACTCCTCATTCAATACCATTCACAATCGAAGGAAAATGTGGATCTACCATCGTTAAACTTATGCCTGCTCCAAAAGGTAATGGTCTTTGTGTAGAAAAAGAATGTGCAAAAATTCTTAAGCTAGCTGGTATTAAAGATGTATTAAGTAAAACCAAAGGTCAAACCAAAACTAAAGTTAATCTCATCAAAGCCTTACTTCAAGCCCTTTCTAAATTAGGAGAAACCAAAATTAAACCAGACCATATTGCTAAGTTAGGTTTAGTTGAAGGTCACCTTAAGGAAGTTGAAAGAGAAGAAGTAGAAGAAATCAAGGAAGATAAAAAAGATAAAAAAGAAAAATAAACTGATTATCAAACCAAAATGACAGAAGAAAAAACCTCAGAACCAAAAACAGAAACTAAAGAACCTGCGACAACTAGCGACAATAGTAAAAATAAGTTTGCGGCAGTTTTGGTTAGGGGACGTATTAACATACCTCAACCACTTAAAGATACTTTAGATATGCTTAAACTTCGGCGTAAAAACCACTGTGCAATAGTAGAAAATAATCCAGTTAATTTAGGAATGCTCAAAAAAGTTAAAGATTATATTACTTGGGGCGAAGTTTCTGAAGAAACAACCAAAGAACTCTTTGAAAAAAGAGGAGAAGAATACGCTGGACCTGAACAAGATCCTAAAGGGAAGATTGATTACTCCCGTAAATTTACTAAATATAATAACAAAAAATACAAAAAAAGATTTTGTCTTAGTCCTCCTAGAAAAGGATTTGGTAGAAAAGGAATTAAATTTCCTTTTACATTAGGAGGGGCTCTTGGTTACAGGGGAGATAAAATCAATGACTTGATTAAAAGAATGATCGAGTAATTAAAAACATAAGATAATAAAAATAATAATAAAATCCTAAAAAAAAATGGTTACTACTAAAAACAAAAAAGTTACTAAGTACCGAGCCCACACCACTCACGGCGGAGGTCATCGAAAAAAACGTCGTGGCGCAGGTAACCGTGGAGGTCGAGGTATGGCCGGTAGTGGAAAAAGAGCTTGTCAAAAGAAACAAAAGCATAGAAAATCATTTGGTGGCAAAGGATTCCATTCACATTGCCCAAGAACCATTAAATCCATTCACCTTGGTGACCTAACAAAATTAATTATTAAAACTTCAGATTCTGAAGCTATTCAGAAAAAAGGTGATATCTATCAAGTAGATTTACTTAAATTAGGTTACCAAAAATTAATTGGTACTGGCAGTACTTCATTAAAGTTAGAAGTAAATGTTTCTGCTTTCACTAAAAAAGCAGAAGAAAAGATTGCTGCCGCTGGAGGAAAGATTGTTTATTCTAAGAATGAAGCTGTCAAAGTTAAGACCGAATCTTCCCCAGACCAAGAAAAATCAGAGGAATAAGCAATAAAATGTCTCTTTTGGACACTATTATCAATAATCTACCTGAAGTACGTGGCCCTAAGCAGAAACGTCTTTCTTTTAAAGAAAAATTAAAGTGGACCTTAATTATTTTGGTTCTTTTCTTTGTAATGGGTTTGGTTCCCCTATTTGGTTTAGGAGAAAACGCCCTTCAACAATTCGAATTTTTATCTATTATCTTAGGAGCAAGTTTTGGAAGTATTCTTTCATTAGGAATTGGTCCTATCGTTACCTCATCTATTGTACTCCAACTCTTAGTTGGTACTGGTATTCTTAATTTAGATATGACTTCCACTCCCGGTCGTCAACGTTTTCAAGGAATGCAAAAAATTTTAGCAGTGTTCTTTATTATCTTTGAGGCAGCAATCTATATTTTAATGGGTGGACTCGCTCCATCTCCAGCATTAGCAGGAACACCACTTTTTGCCCAAATGCAAATGATTTTAATCTTCCAATTATTCTTGGGAGGAATACTCATTTTATTCATGGACGAAGTTATCAGTAAATGGGGCTTTGGTTCTGGAGTAAGTTTATTTATTGCCGCAGGAGTAGCCCAACAGATATTTATCCGTGCTTTTAATTTTCTTCCTGCGCCAAACCAACCAGAACTTGCTGCTGGTGCAATCCCTGCCTTGTTCCAATCACTTTCGACGGGAAACCTCACTAATGCAGGGTTACAATTAGCCGCCTTAATTTCCACCATACTGGTATTTATGATCTGTGTATATGGTCAGTCTATTAAAGCAGAGATTCCATTAAGCTTTGGTAAAGTCCGAGGTTATGGAATGAGATGGCCATTAAACTTTTTTTATACCTCTAATATCCCAGTTATCCTAGTTGCCGCCCTTATGGCTAACATTCAGCTATTCGCTCGTCTTCTTGAACGTTGGGGTCATCCTATTTTCGGAACCTTTTCAGGAAACTCTCCAATTTCTGGATTAGTCTATTGGATTAATTCTCCTGATGTAGTTCAAAACATCATCAAAGGTAGTTTTAGTTTAACTCAATTAGGTCAAGCTGCGATCTATGTCTCCCTTATGGTTGGTGGAGCAATAATCTTTAGTATCTTCTGGATGCAGACTGCTAATATGGATGCTAGAAGTCAAGCCAAACAAATCCTTTCTTCAGGATTACAAATTCCCGGATTTAGAAGAGATGAACGAGTTTTAGAAAAAATCTTAAGTAGATATATTTGGCCATTAACCATTGTTGGTGGGGCATCTGTAGGTTTATTAGCTGCTTTGGCAGATTTGACCGGAGCCTTATCTAGAGGAACTGGTATCTTACTTGCAGTTATGATCATCTATAAACTTTACGAAGAAATTGCCAAACAACACATGATGGATATGCATCCATCTATGCGTAAGTTCATGGAATAATTATTTAATATTCCCTAAACCATAACAATTATAAATAAACACAAACAAAGCATAACCAAACAAAATGTCATTTTTAGATACCTTATTAAATCCAGTATTTGATCCTTTACTAAAGGCCACTGGACCTTTTTTATCAATTCTAATTATTTCTTTACTTATCTCTGTAGTCATCACTTTTGTATACAAATGGGTGACTAATCAGACCCTTATGAAATCTCTTAAAGAAAAACAAAAAGAATTTCAACAAAAAATCAAAGGTCTTAGGGATAATCCTGGCGAGATGATGAAAGTACAAAAAGAAGCCATGAAAGTAAACATGGACTATATGAAACAATCCTTTAAACCCACTTTAATCACTATGATTCCAGTCTTAATAATTTTTGGTTGGATGGCTGCTCATTTAGCTTTTGAACCAATCTTTCCCGGAGAACAATTTAGTGTTACTGCTGAATTTGAACCGGGCACTACAGATTACGCAGAATTAATTGTGGGAGAAGAACTTCAACTCCTCTCAGATAGTCAACAAAAAATTGAAGAAAGCGTCACTTGGAAACTTACAGGTTCTCCAGGAGATCATATTTTGGAATTAAAACATGCTGACCAAGCTTATACTAAAAAAGTACATGTAGGTACAGATTTTAATTTGGCTGAGCAGATAACTCCATTTGAAGACTCCTCAATAAAATTGATTAAAATTGATTACAAAAAGTTAAAACCTCTTGGTCCAACATTTACCATTCCTGTAATTAAATGGCAACCTGGATGGCTTGGAATTTACATTATATTTTCTATTGTATTTAGTATGGGTTTAAGAAAAATTTTAAAAATTTATTAATTCTAAACTCATCAAAATTACCCAAACCTTTATAAATAATCTTCTTAACAAGATCTTAAATCCCTTGAGGATTGATCTGAAGGCAACTTAGATCAGAAATGATATTTCTGAGTTGCTTATAAAATAAATAAAAATAAACAAACTAGACGAGGTTAAAAAATGCCCAGAGGAATGTATAAATCCGGAAGATTAAGAAAAATCTTTGTCAAGACACCTGGTGGAGAATCCACCATCCATTATAGACAAAGAAAACCATCCAAAGCAATCTGCGCTGATTGTAAAAAACAACTTGCTGGAGTCCCTAGAGAACTCCCAGGAAAGTTAACCAAAATACCTAAAACGGCCAGAAGGCCAGACCGACCATATGGTGGAGTTCTTTGTTCTACCTGTATGAGAAAAAAACTACTACAACAAGTGAGGGAAGAAAAATGAGCCTATTCACTATTGGAAGATTATGTGTAAAGTTAGCTGGAAGAGACGCAGGAAAAAAGTGTGTAGTTGTAGAAGAAATTGACAATACTTTTGTTCTTGTTGATGGAAACGTGCGTAGAAAAAGAGTTAACACTAAACACTTAGAACCATTAAAAGAAACCTTAGATCTTAAAGCTAAAGCTTCTCATGAACAAGTTAAAGCAGCTTTCGAAACATTAGGCCTATCTGTTTGGGACAAGAAATCAAAACAGTCTACTGAAAGACCTAGAAGAATAAGAGCTATTAAAGAAAAAGTTGCCGAAGCAAAAAAAGAAGCAAAAGTTAAGAAAGAGAAAAAAACAGAAGCTACTTCTAAGGAAACTCCAACTAAAGGAATCGAAGCTACAGTGACTAAAGAAACTGAAACTGAAGAGAAGCCAGAAACTGAAAAACCTGAAGAAACATCTGAGAACCAAGAAGTTACAGAACAACAATAAACTTTTTCTTATTTCTTTTATTTTTATTTAATAAAAAAATAAAATAAAAAATAGATTACATAGGAAAGCTTTTTGAAATCCATCCAAAAAACAAAATCGCCAACCCTAAAAAGATTGCCCCAAAAAGAACTGTTGGAACTAAAACTGCCGCCACACTTCTTGCCAAACTCAACTTCTGTCGTTCACTTAATCCAATTACCTGTAAGATTACAGAATAAATTGAAGCCAGCCAACCCAAAAGAGGAATTGAAGATAATACTCCTGGTGCAGAACCATAAGCCATAGCCTTAAACGTTTCTTTATATTCTTTTATTCCACCAAAAGCCCTAACAAATAAATGTATGACTCCTGCCCCCACAAACATCATTCCCCAAGATAAAAAAATCATCACAACAACTGTTAATATTCCTAATAATAGTCCAACCAAGATTCCTACGCCGCCAAACAATGAACTCACCAAAGAGAATCCCCCACTTGGAATTAACCAAAACCCCATCACTATTGCGACCAGTAACCAAGAAATTGTTTGTAACTTCAAATAAAATATTGAAGGTTCTCTCAACCCCATTTTATTAGGCAGTTTAGAGAAAAATACTTTTGGGTCTAAGATCACTGTTTTCCATGTTTTAAAAAATCCCATTTTTAATTCACCTCATTATATTGGGGTGTCAACTTTAATAAATTTTGTCTTCACTCCAAACTTCTCCTTCACTAACTTCTGCAAGATCTTAACTCCCACAGTTTCAGTGGCATAATGTCCACCTACAATTAAACTTAATCCTAAATCTCTTGCTCGATTGTAATCTCCTAACTTAATTTCACCAACAATAAAACAATCTAGTCCTTCCTTAACAGCTTCACCAATAAACTCTCCGGCCCCTCCCGAAACAACCCCTATGGTTTTAATTTTCTTTTTCCCAAAATTATAAATTTTACAATCTGCCCCTAATTCTTTATCTAAAACCCTCTTTATCCAACTTAAACTCTTAACGTTAGCAAACTCTCCCTTATAACCCACCTTACTAGAACCATAACGACCAAATTTTCTTCTCTTCCCTAACCTCAAGAGCTCACATAAACCAATATTATTTCCATATTTGTAATGTGCATCTAAAGGCAAATGAACAGCATACAAAGACATTCCTGTTTTCTTCACTGCTTCCGCTCTCAATTTATTTACTTTTCTTTCTTTATCAAGTTTCCACTTAATCCCATGATGAACAACTAACAAATCCACCTTCTCTCGACTAGCTTTCTTAAACGTGGGCAAGTTAGCATCCACTGCAAAACCTACATTCTTAATCTCTTTTCTCCCTTTAACTTGCAATCCATTTTTAGAATAATCTTTTAATTTACTTGTATCCAATTCGCGATTCAAGAAACCAACTACTTCTTTTACTTTTACCATTGTATTAAAATTTATTCAAATTATTTAACTAATGAAAAAATCTTTCTTAAATCCAACTCTAATGCTGCAAGTGGCATAGCTAAACCCCAATTATCCAAAACCTGCGGAGAAACCTCTCCAATGATTCCCACTTCTTCCTTGCCAACATAAACATTCCCAGCCCTACCTGAAATAAAAGAACCATGCTCTACTTCATTAATACTATATTCCAAACCAATAAAAGAAAACACCCCATCTAACACTTGCTTAATCTGAGTAAAATCTATTTTTTCTTCACATAACCCACAAACTAGTTTCTCAACATTTCTTGATTTAACATCGGCTTTCTTATCCGGATGAACCACAATCCCCACTTCAAAAACATTATGAGGATATTCTTTATTTCTATTAGCAACCAATGATTTTATCACCTCAGGAATCAACCAGGACCTCACCATACTCAACCCCTTATCTTCAGTATTTTTACCTAAGGCCACATGTTCACTTTCTTTAATATCCATCTTAACATATTGATCTTGGTGATTAGTTAACGCAAAAGTTTTAACTTCCACCAAACCTCTTCCCACCAAAAGATTACAAAGATCTTCAACAAAAATATTAAATGGTAACCTTTCTCCGATAGTAGAAACATTTGGCAAAGTTGGTTTTATATTATTGTATCCATAAGCCCTAGCTACATCATCAGCAATATCAACTTCATGCCAAACATCTGTTCTCACTGAAGGAATCTCTACAGTCACCCCTTCACCCTTAACAGTTGATACATTATATTGCATCTTTGGAAGAAATTTCACCAAATCTTTTGTTTTAAGATTTAATCCAATTAATTTATTAACAAGATTAGCAGTAATTTTTCTTTTCCCTTTTTTCAGATTAGGACAATTTACAGATTTCTTTCCATCCTTAATCTCCACAGAAAAAATCTTTCCTCCCCAATCATTAAACATTGTCGCCAATATGTTCATCACATCATCCAATGCTTCTTCACTCGGACCAGTACACTCAACAAAAATATCCTCAGTCTCTGAATCTATTTTCCCCAATCTAGCCGAATTTATTATTGGGGGCATAGATAAAACTTCGCTATTATTATCTATTTGCAATGGAAACTTATCACTTCCTTCTAACAAATGTGCATAATCTCTTCCAGTTGGATGTCTCTGAAGAATCTTCATTCCACTTAACTCTTCTCTCATCCCTAAGGGAACAAAATTGATTAACTCTGGCTTTTTAGCACAATAAGTAACTGGAAAATTAATTTTACTTAAATCATAAACTCCAATCGCAACCTTCTTTCTTTTCCTTCCATAAGTATCATGGAGTTTTTCTTGAATCCACATTAAAGATTTTATATTCTCATCATCAAAATCTACACCCTTAACTACAAAAGATCGCGTAAACGGACGATACTTCTTCACCGAAGAATCAATCTTATGAACATATTTACTTTTATTAATTTTAATTTCTTCATATTTTTTAACAAATCCTTTGTAACTATTAATTGCCCTAGCCAATCCTTCAGGAGTAATCAAATCTACTCTTTCTGCAGTTATCTCTATCTTAATTTCATCACCTTCAACTTCATCAAGCTCCATCCCAAGATCTACTAAAGTTTCTTCTAGTTCTTCCAAAGAAATTTTCTTCTTTACTAATCCTTGTAATTTTTTAAAGCTAGTATCTACAATTACCATTTTACAAAATCTTAACCCTCTTATGTCTTCTAATCCAATCCAGATCAACTTCTGGACCAAACAACTCCTTAAGTTTACTTTTCCCAGTTAACAATGCTGCAATTCTTGAAGAACCCATCCCCCAAGCAATTACAGATTTTTTAATTCCATAAGGAGCCAAAGCTTCTGGTCTAAAGATTCCCGAATTGATTAATGCATACCACTTCCCCAATTTCTCATTATAATAATGAGCCTCCATACTAGGTTCAGTATACGGATTAAAAGTGGGCTTAAACTTTATTTTTGTTATTCCTAGTTTGGCATAAAACTCTTTTACAAAACCCATCAAATCTGCTAAATTTAAATCATCGCCCATGATAAACCCTTCTGCCTGCCCAAACTCTGGTAAATGAGTTGCATCAGTCGCTTCATTTCTAAAATTGTCTGCAATATAAAAATACTTACAATCGCAATTTAATTTCTTTTCATAAAAATATCTAAATGTCGTAGCAGTACTATGTTGCCTTAAAATTAACTTTTTAGCTGCTCCTTGATCCCACAATTTAGTATGTCCTGTAGATCCAGTACCGCCACCATTTTCATGAGCGGCCTTAACTTTAGAAACAAACTTCGCATCAGGCAAATTTCCATCTTGGTCTAAATAAAAAGTATCTTGGGCTTCCCTCATAGGATGATCTTGAGCAATCCACATTGAATCCATCCCCCAAAAAGCTGTTTCTACCCATGGTCCTTCCATTTCTTTAAAACCCATTTCTAAAAAAGAATCTCTAATAATATTCAAAGCTTCATTGTATGGATGTCTTCTTCCTCCCTGAACCTTAGGAACATTAACTTCTACATCATAAGCCCTAAAATTTTTACCCTTCCAACTCCCTGTTTTCAACATCCCGGGAGTTAATCTATTAACTACATCTTCTCCTAAGTCTTTCTTGACTAACCGCTTTCCAAGTGCAGTCAACATCACAGAAACACTTCTTTCCTCTTCAACCTTCAATAAATTCTTTCTCTTCTTCAACTCATCAAAAGCAAATTTATCAATATCTTTAATAGAATCAAAATCAATAGATTTCTCTTTCTTAAATCTCCGTAAAAACTGTTCTTCTAAACTTCCTTCTTTTAACAGTTTATCTCCTTGTGGCCCCATTTTAAAGATTAACTGTCCTTCTTTCTGAACATCAATTGCTACTTTCCGTTTCAATAATCCAATACAAGCATTAATCTCTTCCTTACTTAACCCAGATTTTTTAGCCACTTCATCTAAATTAATGAACTTATCACCCAATACTGAAAGAAATTTCCTCTCGGGCAATCCCTCTTTAAGATATTTCTTTCCATTTTTATCTAAAACTACAACTTTCTTTTTCTCACTATCAATTTTCAAAACTTCTTTGTTCTCTAACCATTGTAATGCTCGCATAACTTCTACTTCTTTCAACTTAGCAGCCTTAACAATTCTAGAAAGCTCACTCTCCTTCTTCAACACCGGTAGAACAGTTCTCTCTAAGGGATGAAGCTTAGACACCAAAGATTTAAGTTCCATCTCCCAATAGAACCAATCATCATTTATAAAATTAACTTACTCTGCTCAAGATCCAACACATTTAAGATAGAAAACAATGATATCGGCAAACTTTGATAATGCTCTTCTTATAGGAATCGCGTGAATTCTGTCTAAAGGACTAGTTAGAACTTTTACTTTGTGTAAACCCACTTCTTCAACTCCTGCGGTTTGTTTGTTCAAAAACCAACTGGGATATCCTCCAGGCAATGATGTTAATTCTTTTAGAAAGTTTTCGGGACCAGTTCCACCCATACCCATTCTAGCATCGACAGAAAATGCTCCTGAATAGACAATCCCCTTTGGTCCAACTGCAGATTGTAATGTCATCTGCCCCAGATGGAGGTTCATTCCAGTAGCAGAATATTCATCCAAGATCAAAACATTTTTCCCCAAGAGTTCCTTCTTTTGTCTTGGTGAATAAAACTCACCATGTTCTCTAATAAATTTTAACTTCACTCTTCTGCTTTTAGGGATCCGATTAATCACCCATGCCACCACTAACCCCAAGATTCTTGCACTTCTATCTAAAGCGTAAATAAAATCGATTTTTTTGTTGTTTACTACCCTAACTACTCGACTCGAAAAAATCACCAGTGCCCAAATTTCCATCAAAGTGATATGGTTGTAAATCTTTGATTTTATTATCTTTTTAATAGTCTTACTGATAGTGTCCCAAGATGGGCTTACTTTTGGATGAGCATATAATTTTTGGAACAAAAGTAATATCTCTCGTACTTCTCTCATTCTCCCTCTGTCTATTTGGCCCAGAGAATGGCCACCCTTAATTAACTGGTAAGTCAAATCCACCAAATCTCCTATTTCCTGTCTAGCAATTAATAAAAACTTCTTTTCTCCTTCATCCCGAGAGTACTTTAATTTGGCAGATATTTCTTTTTCCAATGCTGTTTGAATTCCTTCTTTTAATCTTTTTTTTGTTCCAGAGTGTTTGAAAGTAAGTTTATCCAACAAAGATAATAATGCAAGAATATCTTCTTCAGCTTCTTTGGCTTCTTTATCCAGTTCATCCCAATTAATATCTTCTTCTTTTAATTCTTTTCCAAACGTTCCCGTCATTCGTGATAATTTTTTTGCCAACCTATTTCCATATAACTCTAAATGTTCTCGTAGTTTTTTCTTAGGAACATCACTAAATGCAATAACCAAATTATTCTCATAACCCATTTCTTCCAAGTTTTTTAATAATTCATGAAGAAGCTTGTCTTGGATTCGTTCTTCTACCCAGAGTCCCCTCCGACTAAATCCCCCTCTTAAAATGCTTTTGAGTTCAGCAACAGCAGCTTGGTTGATTGCCTCAACTTTTTTTGGATCTTTTTCTTTATCTGTATTTATTTTTCTTATTTTAAGAAGTTGTAAAACAATCTTTAGATCCTTGTGTTGTTTAAGCAAGTAATCCCTATCTTCCATAACTGGTAATATTTTCTCCATTTGAAATAAAATAAAGTTAATCTATTTAAACTTTTTTCACAAGTAAAATAAATAAATTAAAAGAAGAAAAAATAAAAACAAGAATTACGCCTTGTTCCAAATTGCATTAAACATGCCATCCATTGCTGATGCAAAATAAGGAGTCTTTACCCACACACCCATATCATAAGTCGGGTGAACTTCTTGATCACTCATCAGCATAAACACTAAATCATTACTATCAATAGTAACAAACCTAGAGCTTATTTTATCTACATGTTTAACCTCAGCAATTCCTTTTAATTCATTAGATAAGTGCTTATTCTCTTTATTCAATGGGGCAGCAATCCTAATCTTAACTCCTTTTTTCTTTGCAAGCTCCAACAAAGGCTTAAGAGATTCAGTTTTTCTCAAGAATCCTTGATGAGAAGTCATAATATTAATACTTGTTTTAGCATCTTTGACCATCATATCTAAGTGATTATAAAGATTATGCCTTCCTCTTAAACAACCACTTAATTCATTTGGATCAACTAAAGAAATTCCATTAGTGTGTAATGAATCTAATTCTTTCAATAAATCAGAACTTTTTAAATTATCTAATCGCTTGATTTTTTCTTGTGCATTTAAATGCATATTTTTCTTTACCCGATCAACCACTTCATTCGGAGGAATTGCAATATACTTAATTGGCTTACCCAATTTCATCATTACAAATCCTTTTTTCTCTAAACTTTCTAGAACATCATAACTCCTAGACCTAGGAACATCAGCAATATCAGATAACTCTCCCGCGGTAGAAACTCCCCTGGAAAGAATAGATGCCCACAATTTCACCTCGTACAAGTTTAAGTCGAAGTATCTTCTTAACTTGCTTAACATTTCTTCTTTAACAATCATTTTTTACACAACCCCCTTTTTGTTACTTGGGTATAAGTAAAATTAACTACTATTAAAAGGTTGTGGTTTTGCAGGATATAGTTCTTTTAACCCTTTTTACAAAAGCTATAAAAAAACCAATAAAAAAGTTTACCATTCTAATTTGTACCTCAATAAAGCGCCAATTCCGCCCAGTCCTTTTAACTTCTTTCCGGCTTCATGTTCACTAGAAATTATGTGTACCTTTCCCTTAAGCAAATCTACCTGTTTCATGATTGCATCTAACGCTTCATACTCCCCTTTCTCTCTTAACTCTCTAATTAAATTATCTCCCACCAGCAAAGTACTTACTGCTCCAGCATCTACTGCATTCTTTACTTCCTTAAATCCATAAGCCACTAAACCCTCTTTGCTTATTTCTACTAATAAATCTTCCACTAATAACTTTTCTTCCCTAGATCTAGATTTCCTAAAAGCATCATTTAATTCTGGTCTC
Organism: Candidatus Woesearchaeota archaeon; assembly: GCA_018657845.1. Classification (GTDB taxonomy): domain Archaea; phylum Nanobdellota; class Nanobdellia; order Woesearchaeales; family GW2011-AR9; genus JABHWJ01. The sequence continues at coordinate 47,970 of JABHWJ010000020.1, forward strand.
TTTAATACTTCATCAACTGCATTTTCACTTACCGAACTACACGTAGCTAAAATAACTTTTTTCTTTAATTCTTCCTCAGAAATCTTCCGATGTAAATCTTCTTTAAAAAAAGCTGGACTTGCCACCACAATATTCTCTGGGTTGTGTCGTTCATTATAACTTTGCAAGGCATTAATTATTTCTTGATAAAAATCTCCTTTGGCTACAACCCCTTCACTTTTTTTAGAAACATCTCCTTTTAATCTTAACAGAATCTCAAACCCTCTCCGTTTAGATAAAGCAAATAATGCATCTTCTCTATCCATCACACAAATTAAAAAACTAAATTTTTTCTCTGTCGCTTCTTTTAATTTTTGTTTCTGATAATCTAACCAAGACGGTTTTTCCAAAGTAAATTCTTCTCCTTCACTTAAACTAATGGTATGATAACTTCCCTTAGGAACTTCTTCAGGACCTTCTGTCACAGTCCCATTTAATCTTAATTGTTCTCCCAATTCTACTTTTTCTACTTCAACCCTCAAAAAATAAGTTTTCTTAACTGTTTTAGCATTCTCTCCTTCTCCAATCTTAACTTTCCTAGTCGTTTTTCCTTTAACTAAATCTCCGATGTCAATTATGTGACTTAAGTACCACAAATCGTCAATATCTTCGACCTTTAACTTAACAATACCTTTCCCAAAATCAGAGTGGATTAAATTCATACCTTACAGAAAAGGTTTATATATTATAAAGGTTTTCGAAAAGACATGATCGCTACTAATAAAAGAGGACAAGCTGCTGCGGCTGCAGTTTTCATTGCCATCCTTCTCGGATTAATCATTATGTATATTGTTATAATTCCTCCTTCAGAGAGGGCTGAACTCCTTGGAGAAGAAACTACCACTACTACTTCAGATGGAACAACTATTACTTCATCTGGTGCTGATGTCCTCCTGATTAGCAAACCTGGAAAAATTGATTACTTGGCTCAAGACACCATTGAACATCCATTATCCTCAATAAATATTTTTACTAAAACCGAAGATAAAATTCTAGATGAAAAAGATAGTCTGATTACTAAAACTGGTCTTTTTTCAAAAAAATCTGCGAATATGACTTTTTTTATCTCTGACTTAAAAAATACTGAAAACCACATTCTTAATTTTAACATCAAAGAAGCAGATGGTACTCTTTACATTAATCTAAATGGTCAAGAAGTTTTTGCTAAAGAATTAAGTTCTGGACAAAACCCAGTAATAAAATTGCCTACCTCTGCCTTAAAAGAAGGAAATTTTTTAGAATTTGTAGTTTCCTCACCTGGTGCAGCATTCTGGTCAACTAATGAATATGCTTTAGAAAACATCAAAGTAGTAGCTTCTGTAACTAGCATCTCTGCTCAAAATTCCAAAAGTACTTTCTTAATTTCAGAAACAGAAAAAAATAACTTGAAAACAGTTGTCTTGGAATTTTATCCTGAATGTATTGAAAAAACAGGGAAACTAACTGCTTGGGTAAACAACAAAGAAATCTATTCTGGCCTTCCTTCGTGTGGCGCAGAAAAAATTGAATTAGAAGTTGCTCCTGAATTGATTAATCAAGGAGAAAATTCTCTTGCCTTTAAGGTAGATGAAGGAGAATACACTATCTCTCCCGTAGCCATAATCTCCGAATTAGAAGAAATTGAATTCCCTACTTTTTATTTCGAATTAACCAATGAACAATATAATGAAATCCAAGATGAAGACAACACTGTAAAACTTGCTCTTTCCTTTGTAGATATCGTTGATATTAACAAAGGAGATCTTGTTATTAATGGAGAAACAGTTCCTTTTGAGATTAGCGATGCTTCTCACAAAATTGATATCTCCAATAAAATTGTTCAAGGAAGCAACTCCATTAAAATTAGACCAAAGAAAACTTTAGAAGTAAGAGAACTTAAAGTAACCCTAGAATAAATTAAGTAGTTTTGGTGAAATAACTCTTATATTCATTATTCAAAAAGAGGATAAAGATGAAGGATGTGGGTAGTGGCATTAACAGTTATCTCCATAAATCTAATTCTAATTATGAAAAAACCTTTCACGAAAAAAGTTTCTTTGAAGAAGAGGAAGAAGAATCTACTGACAAAGAGTACAAAACTTTGACCGGCCGTCAACAATCAATAATTAAACAACAAATGACTTCTGGATCAAGCACCTTGGAAGAAACAAAAGAACTAAAAAAAATATCTGCCCGGCTCAGAGAACTAGAAGGAGAAGAAGGAGATGTTGCAAAAGAAGAAAAAGGAGCCGCTAAAGAAGAAGAAACAGCTGCAAAAGAAGGAGAAAAAGCATCTGAAGCCCAAGAAAGCTATTGGAAAAAAATGCTTAAATCTGGAGGGAAAAGCACTTGGGACTCCCTCAACAAAGAAAGATCTTTTCCTAAAAAAGAACCCAAAGAAAAATCAACTGGAACATCTTCTAGTCTTGCTTTGTATGTACTCTTATTTATTATTGCTGCTTTAGACTTATTTGCAAAAAAAAGTATTGGTTATGAACCTAAAGCTGCCCTTTTAATTTCCACAGTTACTGGAATAATTTTCTTCCTCTCCACCAAAAGCCATCCTGGACAAAGATTAACAGTTATTGGTGCATTTGTACTTGATGCAGCCTTCTCCCAAGGCCTTCTTTACCTAGTTCCAGAAACAGGAATTAAAGAAACCTTAATCGCCATTCATGTTTTCATTTGGATTATCTTAGCAGTTATTCTTTTCCTCTGGAATTTCTTTGAACATCTTGCTGAAGGACACAAACCTTCAGTACTGGCTGATTTAACATTTGTAGCCATTCTTGGCTTTATTATTTTCATATCTTATCCTTTGATTATAGAAACCCAATTAATTCAAGCCAATACTCATTCAGACTATTTCCAAGTCGCTAAAGAAAAAGCAGAAGAAGTTAAAGTTAAATTTTCAGAAACTTCTCAAAAATGGTCAGATTATCTTCAATGTTCTTTAGAAAAAGATGCTAAAGACCCAAGTATTCAACCTTGTCTAAAAAAGAAACGCGCTGAACGTTTCTGTGAAAATGATAACAAACCTCTCTCTCCAAATTACAATAAATGTGTTCAAAACTTACTTGAAGAAGGTAAAGCAATAGGGGGAAAAACTGATTCTTCATACACCGAACATTCTTCTTTAAAATTTAACACAGAAGAATTCCCTGGAACTGTTTATACTGGTCTCCCTAACCCAAAAATAATACTTGAAATTAATAATCCCCGCGAACTTTCTCTAAGTGTAGACTTTTACTGCAATTTCTCTAAATTAAAAGAGAATTTCCCCGGAACTCCCAGCCCCATAACTCTCACCAAATTAGATGATAATTTCAAAGAAATACCCCTGACCTGCAAACCCCCTAAAAAGTTAGAAAAGGGAAGTTGGAGAGTTTCTTATTCGGCCGAAGTTTCTGGTTTAGAAACAAAATCTACTCTTCAAAAAATTTATGTAAATCCTGAGAAAACAAAACAACAAAAAGACCAAACCAAATCCCAATTTTACTCTGGAAAAGGTTATGTTTCCTCTTCATCTCCAGAACTTGCTAGAATCAATTTTATGATAGAATCTTCTAAAAATCCTTTGATTGAACTTGACAATGATAAATTCCCTATCCTCTCCTCTTCCATTGAAAACCTTGGTTCAGGAGAAATAATCTCTATTCAAGAATATTCTATTGACCTTAAGAAAGATCTGGATATTGTTGACAAAAATTTTGATAAAGAGTGTTTATTCAAATCCTCTCCTCAAGTTAATTTTAAAGATAAAAAAATCCCCTTAACCTCTTGCACGTTAGAGCTTGTTAGAAATGAATTAGCTAGCATCAAACATTTCGTTCCTAGAACTTACCACGCACTCTTAAAATATAAATATAGAATGACCAAAGAACTAACTATGGAGGTGGCAGCATCATGAGAAAGCTTTTCATCTTCACTTCAATATTAATTCTTTTAATTATCTCTTCTTGTCAACAAGGCCCCGGAGAAGAAGTCTTGGGCACAGATTTCAAAAACAATTACATTGGGGAAGTAGTCATCGATTTGATTCCTTTGATGCCTCCTGAAAAAGTTCATGAAGACTCTGATTTTAGAGTTGGAACATACATCCGTAACCAAGGAGGTTATAAAGCTACAAATGTAGAATTAACCTTGGTTGGTTTTGACGAAGATCAATTTTATTATGGTTTAAATAACGGAAAACAATACTTTGATTTTGCCGAAACTCTTAAAACCATTGGCACCTTAGAAGGTAAACGTCTTGAAAATTCTCAAGGAGACTTCGACAGAGTGGAATATCTTGGTAGAACAAAAACTCTTCCCGAAGGACAAGAACAGATTTCCTTCAATTACGGGTTAATTTTAAACTACCATTATAGCAATGAATTAGTTCAAGAAATCTGCATTAACCCTAAGTTTTATGATGTTTCTTCGGTAGGTTGCCAATCTCATAATGTTGATGGTCAAGATGTTCGTTTAGAAGACGGTATTTCTTTAATCGGCCAAGGGTCTCCATTAGGAGTTAAAGAAATGGAAGTTGTTATCCACCCGGGAGACAAACCAACCTTAGAAGTTCGTTTTGATGTAAAGAATCTTGGCCAAGGGATAGCTAAAAACATTCAATTAAATTTGGGACAATTAATCACCAAACCTATGAAGTGTGAAGTTAAACAAAAAAACTTCCGGGATGAACAAGAAGCTACCATTGTTTGTAACTTCAACCTTAATGATCAATCATCATACACTGCCCCCGTTTATCTAAAATTCGAATATGATTATGAATTAACTATGCCTTTCCCATTTAACTTTGTTGAGTAAACTTATCTTTATACTCAAATAACCAAAAGACTTATATAACAAAAAATAATATCTATGTCAATGAAAAAGAAGGTGTTTAAGGTAATTTTGTTAGTAATCGTTTTAATTTTAATAGCTTCTTGTGGATTCAAACCAAGTACTGGAGAAACTCCTCAAGAAACTTCAGTTATTCTAAAACAAGTTCAGACTGGAACTCAAGGAATTGTAGCAAATTTCGTTCCTAATTATCCTCCTCCAGATATGTATGACATTACAGAACTTTTAGTTTTAGCAGAAATAAAAAACAAAGGAAATTATGACCTTGAACCTGGAGCCTGCCATATTCATTTAACTGGATATGCTGACCAAATCATTAAAGGTATGCCTACTTATCTTCCTTGTGGAATGATTGAAGGAAAAGACATCCACAACTTAGAAGGAGGATTCAATCAATTAGAATTTCGCTCCAGTAACATAAAACTTCCTCCAAAATTATTTGATTATCATGCTCCTTTAAATTTATTAGCTTGTTATAAATATCAAACTGTTGCTAACCCTCAAGTCTGTGTCGAGAATAACCTCTACCAGATTGCTTCCGAACAAAAAGCTTGTATTGTTAAAGATGTTTCTGGAGGTGGTGGCCAAGGAGCTCCACTCGGAGTAAGTTATGTCAGACCCCAAATGGCTGGTAGTAAAGCAATCTTTGAAATATCTATTCAAAACTTTGGTACTGGAAAAGTTCTTTCTCCAACTATTGGCACTCACCAATGTGCTAAAGACCTCACCTATAAAGACTATGATTTAGTTGCTTATTCCGTTAAATTATCTGGAGTAAATAACCTCCTCTGTAAACCCCAAGGATTCCTTCGTCTTTACAATGGTCAAGGAAAAATTATTTGTTCTGCCATCGTCCCTAACACTCCTGCCTATGAAACTCCCATTACAATTACCTTAGATTATAATTATATGGAATCCATTCTTAAAACTATTCAGATCATTAAAACACCAGAATAAGCAGAAAATTTATATATCTTAAATAATTCTATTCTCTATTAAAATAAAATTTAAAATAAAACTTAAATTAAAAGAGGCGATTGTTATGAAAAAATATATTTTACCAGTTCTAGTATTGGGGCTAATGTTACTTGTTGCTTGTGAGGGGGGAGAAGATCCAGTCACAAACGGAGGAGCATTTATCGGAGGAACAGATGGATTACTTGCTTCCTTTGAACCATTAAGTGTACTTGACGATGGAGTTTACACTATTTTTGATACAGAAGACTTTCCTTTAGAAGTTATTCTTAACAATAAAGGAGAACAAACTCTTGTTGCTGGAGAAGTTACTCTTAAATTACTTGGCCCAGCCAAACCAGACTTTGACGGAATTTCCTCATGGGAACTTCAAAACAACGAAGAAATTGAGAAAATTTCTGAATTCAATCCTTCTGGGGGAGAAGAAGTTATTTCATTTACTCCTAACGCTTATGCTAAATACAAAAGCGAAGTTATTGGTTACACAGACATAACTTGGAATCTTGAATATGATTACAATTATAAAACATATTTAATTGTTAATGATGTTTGCTTTAAAGAAGACACCACCGATCCAAAAGTTTGTACAGTAAAAGAAGCTAAAACTTTCTCTGTATCTTCCGCACCAATTACTGTGACTAGTGTAGAAGAAGACGCTGGAGGAAAAGGAATTATTTTAGTTAAGGTTGCTATTAGTAACGCTGGAACTGGACAATCCACTAACCCGGGTGAAGAATTTGACCTTAGATTTGATCAAGTTTCTTATGTAATTGATGAACCAGAACTTTGGGAATGTAAATCTGGTGGTCGAGAAGGAGAAGCTCGTCTTGTTGACGGAACTGCAGAAGTTATTTGTAGATTAAAAGAACCATTGGCAGAAGGAGAAATCTACACTAAGCCAGTTAAGCTAACTTTTGAGTATGTCTATAAAGAACTTATTCAAGAAAAGTTAAGAGTTAAAGAAAGCGCAGAATAAGTTTTTTAATTTCTTTTTTTTATATTTTTTAAGAAAGTTCTCTTTTTAGAATTTTATGAGCATTATTTATTTTTTTGAACTTTTCTATAGAACCGCCCAAAACATCAGGGTGATATGTTTTAGCCATTTTTTTATAACTTTGATTAATTATTTCTAAATCATTACAATCTTCTTCAACTCCCAAAAGTTCCCTCGCTTCTTTACGTTTTTCTTCAACGTTTTCATCTTCAGAAAAATCAATAATAAACTGCTTAACCGTCTTTTCTTCATTAAGCACAGCATTAATTTCCCCTTCAATTACTTTAAGCACCACATAAAGATTTTCAACAAACTTTCTAGATTGATTATAACTATAATAAAGACGCTCACCGTTTAAGTACCAAAAAGCAAACGCACGTCCTCTTTTATACGCAACTGGTTGCAAATGTACTTCCACATCATCTTCAGTTAACCCTAGTTTCTTAAGCAAAGAGAGAATACTGTTTTTATATTGTATTGCTCTCCTATCAAACGAATCTCTGACTAGCGGAGCGTTAAATTCATGTCCCTTCACTGTGATTTTAGCCATTTTTCTTTATGATTACATCAAAATCGACCGTTTGTTTATAAATCTAAGTGAAAAAATGAGATTAAACACCCAATAAGAACATTAACTAGTAAAATATCTTGACTTATATTAAACATCAAATGATTCCCGAAGATTTACTTTTTCTAGATTCATTATGAATACTGCATTATAAAGTCCACAATTGAACCAGTTACTTTTTCAAATTCCCCTGGCCCTTTAAAAAAATGATCGGCATTTTCAATAACTTCTAATTTACAAATGGGAATCAAAGAAGTGGTTTTCTTGCTTTGTTCTATGGGAACTGTGATATCTTTGTCTCCATGAACAATTAAAGTAGGGGTCTTGATTTTTCTATAATTCTCATAATTACCATTATAAGTTTCAGCATCCTCAAAGAAAGAATAGTTTAGTTTTATTTTTCCTTTTGGGCCACTAAGATAATTAATAAATCCATTTTCTTTCCAATTATTAATCTCTTCTTTACTTTTTTGAGCAATAAGTTTTCCGAGATAATCAGAAACGGGGGCTTTAAGTGCTAAAACAAACAAGTCTTCAGTTTTAGAAGCAGCAACCAAACTAGCCATCCCTCCAAAACTACTACCAACTAAACCAATTTTAGTATAATCTTTTTCTTTTAGGAATTTAATTGCAGAAAGAACGGCAGCTACTGCTAAAGAAATAGTGGTATCTGCAAACTCGCCTTCACTTTCACCATGACCATAAAAATCAAAACGAAAAGTAGAAATATTTTTTTGTTTAAAGATTCTTGTAAAGCAACATAAGTCCTACTATTTTTACTAGAACTAAAACCATGACATAAAATAATTATTGGTTTGTCTTTATTTCCTGTAGGGTTTGATAAGATTCCAGAAAGTTTGTTTCCCATATTATCCACAAAAGATATTTTTTCTTCCATTATCTACTTCCAACCAATAAAACAAAAGCTAAAAAACTCTCTAACTGTACATACTCATCAGAACCTTCTACCATTCTAAATTCAATTTCTCCACATTTATCCACTAATTCCACTTTCTTACGATCTTCTAACTCCAGGTTCCATATTTCTCTTTGAATCTGTTTGATTACATCCAATCCACTTAAACCATAATCCAACATCAAAGATAATAACTTCTTTCTAGAATCTAAAAAATCTCCTTTAGCAGCCACTTCTAAAATTTCCTTAACCTCTTTTGGTTTAGCCACAGAAGCCATTGAATACACATTCTCTGCAGTTATTACATTATTTGATCCAGTTGCACTACAACTCTGCATCACGTTCTCTAATCGCCTACAATCTCCTTCTGTGACTTCAAATAAAGCTTTCTTTGCTTCTTCATCAATCTGTAAATTCTCCTCACTGGCAATCTTATTGATCATTTCAAAAATATTTTCTTCACTCAACGGCTTAAATCTAAACACTGCACATCTTGATTGAATCGGATCAATTATTTTAGAAGAATAATTACAACTCAAAATGAACCGACAAGTCCTAGTATAATTCTCCATCGTACGACGAAGTGCCTGTTGAGCTTCTTTAGTCAAAGCATCACTTTCATCCAAGTAAATTAATTTAAAGGGAACATTACCAATAGATTTGGTTCTCGCAAAATCTTTAACTTTAACCCTAACTACATCTATTCCTCTTTCATCAGAAGCATTTAACTCAAGAACATTTTGTTTCCAATTTTCACCAAATAATTCTTTGGCAATAACTAAAGACAAAGTAGTTTTTCCTACACCTGCAGGCCCAGAAAATAACAAATGAGGCATACTTCCAGTACTAACAAAAGCCTTAACTTTAGAAACTATTTCTTCCTGGCCCTTAACTTCTCCAAAAGTTTGTGGCCTATATTTCTCAGTCCAGATAGCTGAATCCATAATAATTTCACAACAACGCTACTTTATAAGTTTTACCTGTCTACAAACAACTCATCCTAATTCCTAATCCTTCTTCAAATGAATTGTCCTAGTAGGGAATGCTATCTCAATTCCTTCTTTAACTAAAGTCTGATAAATCTTCTCAGTCGCTTCTAACCATTTAGAATAAGCATCATCCCAATCTACCCAAAACCGAGCTTGGAATTCTAGACTAGAATCTCCCATTTTAACAAAAATAACATCCATATATGGATCATCATAAATATCTTGAATTTTCTTTAACGCTGCAAGAACAACAGTCTTAACTCTTCCAATATCTGCTCCATAAATTACTCCAAATTCAACAATTTTACGCACCCTAGTATTGGGTTCAACATAATTCCTAATCTTCATGTTTGCTAATTGTCCGTTAGGAACAAATAATATTTCTGCATTATAAGTTTTTATTTTAGTACTTCTTAACCCAATATCTTGTACAACGCCTAAATCACCACTTTCTAATCTTATTGGATCTCCTACCTTAAAATTCTTATCTACCAGAATAGAGATCCCACCAAAAACATTTTTTAATGAATCTTGTAATGAAAAACCCAACACTATTCCTAAAATTCCTGCCCCCGCTAAATAAGGGGTTATGTTTATTTCCCATATTCTCAAAATCCACAAAATTCCAATAATTATAAACACCACTTTCACAATCTTATGAAACAGAGGCAATAAAACATCATCCAAGTTACTTTTAGTTTTTTTAGCAATGGTCTCTCCCCAAACATCAATAATTACGTCCGCAGTCTTAGATATAATCAACACAAACACAATTGCCATCAAAGAATTAACTAATTTATTTACAATCCCGTTGATACCTAAATTTAATATCGCTAATTTCAAACCCAATGCAAGAATAAAATAAAACAATGGATTCTTAATATTTTCAAAAATCAAGTCATCAACTTTAGTTTTAGTCTTTTCGGCCCATTTTTGTAAATATTTTCCAAAGATCCACAGGGTTATTGCCCCCAAGAATCCCATAATAATCAAAATCAACAGAGATTGAACATACACATTATTTATGTAAGGAACTCCTTCCGTCAAACCCAATAATCTATCTATAATCATTTTTTATTCAAGCTTTTCTTAGCAAAATCATTTAATTCTATATGTACTTCTTTGAGCTCTTTCTGATCAACAACCAAAGGACAACCATCCATCAGATTTTCTGCAGACTTTGATTTTGGAAACGCAATCACTTCTCGAATATCTTCTGTCCCACACATTAAAGCCACCAATCTATCAAATCCTAAACCAAATCCTGCGTGAACCGGCCCACCATAACGATACGCCTCCAAAAGAAATCCAAATTTATCCTTTGCTTCTTCTTTACTCATCCCAATAACCTTCATCATTCTCTCTTGAATTTCTACATTACTATTCCTTATCGAACCAGAGTAAAGTTCAGTTCCATTCAAAACTAAATCATATAGCTGTCCGTAAACTTTAGACGGATCTTTTTCTAAATACTTTAAATCTCCTTCTCGAGGAGCAGTAAAAATATGATGCATTGGATCCCATTTTTCCTCATCTGAGTTCCATTCAAATAAAGGAAAATCAGTGATAATACAAAAATTAAATTCTTTCTCATTAATTAAATTTAGTTCTTGTCCTAATCTTTGTCTCACCCTACTCAAAGTACCATTAGTAACTTTAACAGAATCTCCAACTAAGAAAATCATATCTCCTTCTTTTGCTCCTAATGTTTTAATCAATTCCTTTTGAATCTTCTCAGAGAAAAATTTGGCGACATTACTTTCTAATACTCCTTTACTAACTTTCATCCAGACCATTCCTCCGGCCCCACAACTTCTAGCATAATCTAAATAAGTATCAATCTTCTTTCTACTAAACTCTCCTCCTCTAGGAACAAGAATTCCTTTAACAATCCCTTTGTTCTTAGCCACTTCTTTAAAAACCTTGAACTCTCCTCCTTTAACAATGGAAGTGACATCCTTTAGTTCCAAACCAAACCTTAAATCTGGTTTATCATTTCCATATCTTAACATGGATTCATCGTAAGTCATTCGTAAAAAAGGAGTTTTTAATTTAACATTCAAAACTTTCTTAAATATTTGTTCCATTAATTCTTCAGTCAACTCAAAAATATCTTCTTGTTCTGCAAAACACATTTCCACATCTAATTGTGTATGTTCTGGCTGCCTATCTGACCTTAAATCTTCATCCCTTAAACATCGAGGGAATTGAAAATATCTATCAAAACCGGCCACCATCAAAATTTGCTTATATAACTGTGGACTTTGAGGAAGAGAATAAAATTTTCCTGGATGAACTCTTGAAGGAACAATGTAATCTCTCGCCCCTTCGGGAGTTGGTTTAATTAACATTGGCGTTTCAATCTCCAAAAAATCCCTAGCTGATAAAAATTCTCTTGCTACTTGCATAGTTTTATGTCGAATTACAAACTTTTCTTGTACAGAAGGTCTTCTCAGATCTAAATACCTATACTTCATCCTTGTATCTTCGCCAGAAGGTTTTCGATCATCTATTTCTATTGGAGGAACCTCTGATTTATTGAATACTTTTAATTCTGAAACAATTACTTCTATTTCTCCAGTTTTTAACTTAGGATTAGCCATCCCCTTTGTTCTAGACCTAACTGCTCCTTTAGCCTGGATTACATCTTCTCTCCTTAACTTATCAGCCATCTTGTGGACTTCTTTATTATGAGAAGGATCAAAAACTATTTGGGTCAACCCATATCTGTCTCTTAAGTCAATAAAAATAACTCCTCCGTGATCTCTTCGCGAGTGTACCCACCCACATAAAGAAACTTTTTTCTTTAATTCCTTCTTGCTTAATTCTCCACAAGTGTTTGTTCTTAACATAAGTTCTTTTTATTCATATATTTTATATAAATGTTACTGCTTCTGAAACACCAAAAACATTAAATATTTCTTGTTATTTCTAGTAACTATGGAATTGATTACTTTATTAATTGTTATCTGCATTGCAATAGGCGTAGTAATCTTAGGAAGCCTATTTTCTTATGTCTTAAGGTTCCTCTTCTATGCCCTTTTAGTGAGCTTAGCTGCAGTCTTCTTATTTGGCGTTTCTTTCTCAGAACTCATTGAATTCGTCAAGAACTTGGTCTTTTTAGCTTTCTAAATTCTTCAACTCACCGTAACATTTAAAACCTTTAATTCTTTTCTGCAGAACATGGGACTATTTGGTAAATTATTTCATAGGCACAAAGAAGATGACTTATTTGGAGATAAATCTTTTGGAAAAGATACCTTAGGATTACAAAGTTCTTCTCCGTTTCCAGAATCTACTCCTGAACCAACAACTCCAGATCCTTTTGCTTCTACAGAACCATCTCATCCGATGACTTCTGAGTCTGCTTCCCCTTTCGCTCAACCAACAACCCCTCAATTAACTCAACCAGGTACAATGGACCGTGACTTAGAATTAATTAATAGTAAACTTGATACTCTTAAAGCCATTCTTACTTCTATAGATCAAAGGATTGCTCAATTAGAAAAAGCCGCCGGTATTGAAGAAAAAAAGTTGCCATGGTAAAAAAATATCCTCAGTTAACTCTTTTCACAATTATAACCTTAGTAATAATTCTTCTTGACCAACTCACAAAATATATCATCTTAAAATTCCAACCAAATCTAAACCTAAAAATTCTTTCCATTCAATTTATCCAAAACACTGGTGCGGGATTCGGAATCTTCAAAGGACAAACATTCATCCTAGCAATTATCTCTTTAATTGTTGCAATAGTCATCCTCGCTTATTACAAAAGAATCCCTAAAGAAAACATTCCTCAAGTTCTAGTTGCCCTATTACTCGGAGGAACCCTAGGCAACATGATTGACCGATTCTTCCGTGGCTATGTAATTGATTTCCTTAACTTCCACTTCTGGCCAGCCTTCAACATTGCTGACGCTGCCCTATCGATCTCAGTAATCGGATTAATCATTTACTTCTGGAAGAAATAAAATTTATAAAAAAGAAATAAAAAAATTAAATATATTCTCTTGTAGGATTATCTCCAATAAAAGAAGTTACTAACTTTTTACTTGGTTCCTCTACCTTACTAAGATCCACCACATATAAACTTCCTTCTCTTTTTCCTACTTCCATCAGATAATCTGTAACTAAACCTTCTCCAGCAGTAAGACAAGGAAATAATTTTCCTGGAAGAGTAAAATCTCCGTCCACTTCCCATTCACTATCACCCAAGGCAACATAAGCTGTACTTCCTTCTCTTGATAATGAGAATGGTTGACTTTCCATACTTCCACCCAAGAAATCAAATTTAACTTCAATATCCATTATATCTTCAATCCCTTCACCGGTTAAATCTTTATATTTAGCTACCTCTCTAACTGGTTGAGAACTATTAACTCCATATTCCACAGTTCCACTTTTACCATAACTATTAAGAGCTAAATTATATCGATAAACCATATTCTCAACTAAATTCATCAAATCCATTTTCAATTCCTCCAATCAATAGAATAAATAAAATAAAAAAAATTAAACACAATTATGTGCTTTGTATCCTTTTTTCTTCGCTTCTGCGTCGTTTGTAAACCATACTTGACGATTCTCAACAATCTTCTTCGCCCAACTACAAGTAGCTACGTGATACACAGAACCCATTTTACTAGCAACATATTTACCTGGTTCATAAACAGCCTTAGTTTCTTCTTCAACAATTTCTACCGGAGGTGCAGGAGCTTCTAGAACCATACTATGGGGTTCTTCTGTAGTCTGGCATTCAGAATGGCAAACATTACTCCGACTAGGTAGGCTCATTAAAAATCCTACCAAAGTCAGGAATAACACTACTAAATACACTTCGCCTCTAAAAAACCATATTGCTGCCACGTTTAACAAGTTCAACCAAAACATGACAAACAATACTCTTTCTCCCCAAATTCTTCTAAAACCGGCTAACCCGATTAGAGTTAAAAACATTAACACTAAGATCAACACTAACTCTGCTTTGAGTAATTTTCCTCCAAAAGAAACAACTATTTGGGCCATAACCAAAAACAAAGCTAAAAACAAAACCAAATAAACAAAATATTTTCCTAATCTTTTTTCGTTTACCATACTCACTCGAGGAAAAACCAGTTATATAAGTATTTCCATTTTAGAGTAGATACAAAGAAACCTATATAATTAAAACATAAAATATGCTTAAAACTCTTCTTCGATGTTCTTCAAATAACCTTTTCTCTTCAAGAATGCAACTTCTGCCTTACTTCGATATTTATAAACAACATCTCCTTTAGCATCTCCACCCAATTCCCAGGGCTCTATTAATACTACATCATTTTCTCTAACCCACAGCCTTCTTCTTAATCGGCCAGGAATCCTACAAAGTCTCTCTTTTCCATCCAAACAAAGGACTCTCATCCGACTTCCTCCCAATCTTTGTTGCACTACCCCTAATACTTCTCTACCTTGAGGTAATCTTACTCTTAACAAAGCTGGTTGTTCTGGTGGTTTACCCATTTAAAAACAAATAATTAGCAGTACTTTATAAAACTTTACGGAAATAACTCTTTTTTATTACACTTAATAAATTTAATCCAAATTATAGAAAACTCTCCAAATCAACTAGACAACTAGACAACCACCACAAAACTATTTAAATTACCTTAACTAAAAAAATCCATGATCAAAAACTTCACTCCCAGACTTTATCAACAAACTATTCTGGGTACTGTCAATAATTTCAACGCCTTAGTTGTTCTTCCTACTGGCCTTGGAAAAACCGCCGTTGCCTTCCTTCTTGCCGCCCAACGCCTTCACCAACATCCTAATTCTAAAATTCTTTTCCTTGCCCCAACCAAACCATTATGTGAACAACACCTTCAAACCTTAAAAGATCATCTTGACCTCCCCGAAGAAAAATTCACCATTTTCACTGGGAACGTTCCCCCTAAAAAACGTCAAGAACTTTGGAAAGATTCTCAAATTATTATCTCTACTCCTCAAGGATTAGAAAATGATATCATCAACAACCGCATCAACTTAAAAGAAGTCTCCCTTGTCATCTTTGATGAAGCCCACCACGCCACTGGAGATTATGCTTATGTCTGGATTGCTAAACAGTATGACAAAACTTCCCCACAATCAAGAATCCTTGCCCTCACTGCTTCTCCTGGATCTGATTTAGAAAAAATAAAAGAAGTTTGTCAAAACCTTAAAATAGAGAGGGTTGAAGTAAGAACAGAAGATGACCCGGACGTCAAGCCTTATATTCAAGAAGTGAAAACCAACTGGCTCAAGGTAGATTTTCCACCCCAATTACAAGCCATCCAAAAAAAATTAAAAGAATCTGTAAAAAGTAAACTTATTGAAGCCCAAAATCATGGTTATTGTAACTCTTCTAATCTAACTAAAGGACAACTCCTTTTTCTCCAAATCCAATTACAAAAAAAGATATCTTCCGGTTACCGCAATTTCGAAATCCTAAAATCTATTTCCTTAATTGCAGAAGCCCTCAAAATAGAACATGCCCTCGAACTCCTTGAATCACAAGGCCTCGTTCCTTTAAACCATTATTTTAAAAAATTAAGGAGTGAATCTCTCAATTCTAAAGTAAAGGCAGTAAAAAATCTCATGATTGATGAGAATTTCAAATCTGCGATTTATCTCACTGAACAACTTATTGATCAAGGATTTTCTCACCCCAAAATAATTAGACTTAAAGAAATTGTCCAAGAAACCCACACAAAAAACCCTCAAGCTAAACTGATTATCTTCACTCAATTCCGTGATTCTGCTGAAGAAATTACTAAACACCTAGATCAATTAAAAATAAGTAACCACCTTTTCTTTGGACAAGCAAAAAGAAAGGGAGTTGGTTTTTCTCAAAAAGAACAAAAACAAATTCTCGATCGTTTTCGTGTTGGGGAATTTAACGCCCTTGTTGCTACTTCTGTAGCAGAAGAAGGCCTTGACATTCC
>JABHWJ010000021.1 GCA_018657845.1 Candidatus Woesearchaeota archaeon
GGGGCAATATCTACTCTTTTATTTACTCTATTTATTAAGTTTTTGGCTGGAAACATTTAAATATTTAATCTCGCCCCAAATTTATAATGGCTCAATCTATAGATTTCTTATTTTTGGACGATCAAGAATGTATCTTGGAATTACTAGAAGCAAAAGCAGATTTATTAGAATTATCTTACAAATCTTTTGCTAAAGGAAAAGACGCATTACTTTACTTATCTTCAACAGAAAATTTTCCTAAAGGAGGATTTTCAGACATGAGGCTTCCCGATGTTTCTGGTTATTTAGAAGAAGGGAGTACAGAATCTTTAGCTCCTGAACAAATGGGTGTTCTATTTCGTAAAAATGAACGACAAATGAATTTTAGATATGTTACTGGCCATATCTCTGAAAGAGACCGTCAAGTTGCTGATAGAACCGGTTGTAAAATTTTGTGGAAAGGTAGTGCTTTGTTCTTAACAAAAGTTGAATCTATCATGAGTTCTGTTTACGTTCAAAAGTTGATTGAAAATAATTTATCACTTGTAGCTAATCGAGATGAACCAACTCATTTTCCTCTTAAAACTTTAAACTATTTTAATCGCCATTTAACTCCTGAACGTTTAGAAGAAGTTTGTGATAATCTTGTTGAAATTGCTTTTTTAGAAGGGGTTCAGAAAGTTGAAGAAGACAAATATTACTGTTTAAGAGACCATTCTAAATAATTAATAATCACTTTTGAGACAATAAATAGAATATATATAAAAAAATGGGCCTACAGGGATTCGAATTGCAGAACCACGAGAAACAACTCATGATTTCCCTGATCAACCGGTCCGAAGCCGGCCGCACTATCCAGGTTATGCTATAGGCCCAATAAATCTTCAAAAGAGAATACTATTTTTAAAGTTAATGCTTATTTTCAAATTCTTCAAGTAATTTCCCGGAATCCATACCCATCGAATATTCTAAATTATCAATATTTTTACTTGCTACAAAAGAAATAAATTTTTCCTGTTTCTCAGAATCCCATTCGGCGAACTTTCTTGCTGTACCACATAAATGCTTAATATCACAATGATTCTCTCTTAAATCTTTATCATGTAATGTTGGATGTAACGGACAAAAGATATTACCATCTTTCTCAATCAAATTCCGACAAACTCCGTGCCTTAAATCGCTTGGATGTGCTCTGTCTCGAAACGAAAGAAATTGTGCTTTCACTCGCGGACTTTTATTTTCAAATTCAATAGTGTTCAATCTAATCGCTTCTTTGATTTTCTCCCTAGAGATGAAATCGTGTCCACAGCAGCCCATGCATCCACCGTTGATTTGGCAGAGCGGAGTTAAGTTTTCTGTCATAGTTGTACTTTTACTGGATTTTTTTTTAAAGTTTTTGTTTTTCTCAACAAAACACCATTTAATCTCAAAACTGCAAATCGATAAAAAATCTTCTCGGCATGTTTATCATTATATTGCACTATCCACATTAATGTAAGTCAGAAGTGTAAACAAAAAATGAGGGTACTTCCTTACTGAATCTCGCTAAAGGGGAAGTTCTATTGGAAATTGGGGTGGAAGAAATTAAATCAAAAAGGGGAAAAAGTTTCATTAGAAAATATTGCAACTCTCCAAGATAGAAAGTATGAGCGGTTAGCAGTCTATTCAGATCTCGCCGCTGCCGGAGGATTTACAGTTGCTTTAGCTGCTTGTGAAACTTTTCCTTACAACATTTTTTTGGGATTAGGTTTAGCTGTTTCCGGAATGAGTGCGATAATGGGTGACAGATATTCTAACCAAGATTCCGTGGAAGTTATCAAAAAGTTTCAACCAGTAGCCGGAACCTTAGCAGTTTGTCTCTCTGCTGGATACTATTTTCTCGGCGATAATCAAATGGGCACCATCATGGCCGGTTTAGCTACTGCTTGTTATTCTTCCACCCTCGCTAACATTTTACGTTCAAAAAAAGAAAGTGATGATCCTCAGTACCGTGGACTGGTAGGGATCCTGAATAAGAATGAAACTGATTAAAATTGAAGTTTGGATGTTGGTCCACCATATAACTCGCTAAAGGTGATTTGAATGAAAAAACTAGTTAACATTATTGCAGCAGCAACACTCCTTTCCGCTACAGGAAGTGCTTGTGTACCTATGCAATTCGTCTCTGTGGATAATTATAACACCAAACAATATTCTGAAGAAAATATAACTTTGGAAAATCTTATTTCTTCAACGTACTGTTTGCTTTCAGAGAGAGAATATAGTGATAACGCTGGTAATACATTTAATGCTGGCGGGTATGGTTCCAGTTTTGCTTTTCGTCAAGTTGACGGTTACTCTTATTTGATTACTAACCAACATGTTGTGGGGGAGTTTGAACAAAACGTTAACGGAAATATTTACAACCGAGATCAAGTTAACATAAAGATTATTGATTCTAAGTTTGACAATAATAAAGATGATGATATCCCTTTAGAAATTGTTTTTGAATCAAAAGAGTTAGACTTGGCTATTCTTAGAACAGAAGAAAAACTTAATTTTCTTCCAGAAAAAAACCTTCAACTAAGTTCCAATTTAAAGTATGGTGAAGAAGTATACCTAGTGGGATTTCCTTTAGGAATGTTTCCTTCTGTAACCGAGGGAATCGTGGCCAATCCCGGCCTTTATCCTTTCCATTATGAATTTGAAGATAAATTAAATGGTATTACTGTGCCAAACTCTTCCAGAAAAGTCTTGGACCTTTCAGCTAATCCTGGAAATTCTGGCGGACCTTTATTTGTAAAAAAAGATGGCCAATTATATTGGGCTGGAATAATTAGTGCTTATCTTATTCACAATGCTGGTGGACCTTTCTATCGTGAGAATTCCGGACTAGCCATTGCGATGGGCTCTAAAACTATCAAATCTATTGCTGATTATGTAATTATGAATGTCGATGACTACATTGGAGAATGTAAAATGTAGATATTGGTCCTGTCGTCTAATCCCACCCTGGGAAAGCTAAAGGTTACGACAGGACTCTTCAACTTCATCACCGAACTCTTCAATCTCGCTAAAGGAAAATGACTCTTGACAAAAAAATCAAACAACAGTTAACTGATTTTCCTAGATCATACAAAATCAATTGTAACGGGTGCGAGGGAGAAATTGAGTACGTGCAGCAACTAAGAAACGAATCAGAGAAATATAATTTTCGTTATGAGTATGCTTGCACTGATTGTGGTTTGATAACTGATTATCGAGAAATGAAAAACGAACTGCAATCAAAATGGCCGTATAACATTATTTGGGGGAAATAAAATGGGAGAATTATCAGATAAAATTAAAGAATGGGAATCAATGAAAAAAGCTGCTGCAAAAAACGAGTTAAAACCAACATTGAATTATCAAAAATTTGATGTTGATAAACTAAGTATTATGCTTCTTGGTGACGAACATATCGGTTCAAGATATTATGACCAAGATATGCATAAAGAAGTTTTGGAACATTGTTATGAAAATAACATCCCCATAATCTTAATGGGCGACCAGTTAGAAACTGCCACTAGAGATTCTGTTGGTTCCGGAGTTTATGAACAGGAAGAAATACTTGAACAACAGTTGGACCACTTCATACATCTTTACAAACCGTTAGCAGAAAAAGATCTTATCCTCGGATTGCATCCAGGAAATCACGAGAATCGTGTTTATGATAAAGCGGGACTAAACCTTTCTAAAATCATGGCTAAACAGTTGGACGTTCCTTACTTTGGTTGGGGAAAAATGCATTATTTCTTAGTGGGAAAACAAGGGTATACTCTGTACACTACCCATGGGGCATCTGGTGCAAGAATGCCACACACTAAAATTAAAGGGGTAATTGATCTTGCTAATTTAGCCGATGCAGAAATTTATGCGATGGGTCATTTGCATCAACTGAGTCATCATGTAAAGAACTTTTACTCTGCAGATTTAAGAAATAAGAAAGTTATCGAAGCGCAGAAACATTTCATTCTTACCGGTTCTTATCTTAGCCATTGGGGAAGTTATGCGCATATGAAATCTATGGAGCCAATGCGAAAAGGCAGTCCAATATTGAAACTAAACGGAGAGAAACACGAAATTCGGGTGAGCCTATGAGTCTAAACAAATTAATTGTTGGACTTACCCTGGCACTATCCGTGGCTGGTTGCAGTGAGAAAAAAACTTTGAATTTGTGTGATCTTGCTTATCCTGAAATTTCTGAACAATGTAACTTGGTAATCAAAAAGAAAGAAGGACGTAAAGTCTATTGTGGATGTTCAGATGAAAAATTGAATGATCTCTTTGGGTGTTTTTACGTCCGCACAAAAGAACACGATATCTATTTTTGTGGTGATCAATAATGGTTGAATACAAATCTTTGCAAGAAGTTGTTGAAGAGTTTCATTATCTTAACATTCCTGTAAAAACTGAACTTGGCGAAATGGATGTGGCTCTTGATTATGAAGAATTTACTACTTACCTTTTTAGTGAAGAGAAAGGATGCCAATACTTCCCAGATGGTAAAGTCTACATTTTTCCTGCTAAAAAATATCTTGAAAATGATCATTAGACAATGAGACGAAGAAAGAAATGGTTGCAATGGTACGATTACTTACCTCCTTACGAAGAAGGAAAAAGAAAAAAACGGGTGAAAAAAAATGAACCACGGGAAGAATAAACATGACCAAGCTGTAGATGAACTTGAACTTTTAGTTAGAGACCAATACCAAATTGTGATGAAAAATGTTGTTTATCGAATGCCACCTTCTCGAAGAGATTCTGGAGAATTGGATTTGGTAGGAATTAACGGTGACTGTTGGGATATTTATGAGGTAAAATCTAATGATGGCTATGATAAAGCTGTGAGTCAAATGGACCGTGCTTATTTGTTGTTAGGTGATTGTGCTCAAATTAGTACGTTTTACTATTCTGGTAAAGATAAAAAAATTATTCCTATACATTATAATAAAAACTAAAATATGGCTGATCCTAAAAAGAAGAAAGAAGAACCTGAAGAAGACTTAGAAGATTTAATTTTCGAAGAAGATGAAATGTCGGAAGAGGAAGCGAAAAAGTTTGTTAAAAGTATTGCCGATAAATTATATGTTCAAGAACAGGTTATTGAAGGACAAAGAAAAATCATTGAAAAATACCAACAACAAATTAATCAATTATCTCAGCCCTCTTCTTCACTAAAAATCGCTTTAAGTCAAGAAGAAACTTCTTATGCAGACATTGGCGGGTTAGATTCAGTTTTAGAAAAAATAAAACATTTTGAATACGGGATTGATTGTCCCTATGCTTATTCTTCGTACGGAATTGATCCCCCGAAAGGATTGTTGATGTATGGCCCTCCAGGAACTGGAAAAACGATGATTGCTAAAGCGATGTCTAACGAGCTTGGTTGTTGGTTTTTAGAATTACCGTTAAGTTTGATTATAAGTAAATATGTGGGTGAAGCAGAACAAAATTTAGAAGCGGCAATAGAATCTGCGAAAAAGAAGTATCACCAAACTGAACGTAAAGTAATGTTGTTTGTTGATGAAGCGGAACAAATGTTTAGAAAGAAAGGTAGCCATAATGGTCACGAAGTTGTTGATAGGTGCGTAAATGTCTGGCTGAGAACAATGGATGGGATGGGCAACAACGAGGGACTTATTTTTGTTGCCGCTACTAATTACTTAGAAAAGATTGACGATGCTTTGCTTCGAGCTGGTAGATTTGATTATGTTGTTGAGATCCCTAAACCTGATTTATCTGGAGTAGAAGATATTTTCTTTAAACAAATGGAAATTAAAGAACGAAAAGCTGGTAGAGATATTTATGATGTTAATGATTTCGCTGGCTTGTCAGAGATGATGTATGCTTGTAGAATGACCGGCGCAGATATTGCCGATGTCTTGAAACAAGCATCATTTAATCAAATTCAGTATTTCATGCAATCTTCTGCTACTGGTAAACCAATGAGTAAAGATGAACTGATGATTAAAGATCAGGATTTGATGGATGTAATTAGTTTATACGGACGAGTTAAAGAAGAAAAGAAGTTTGTTGGGTTTAATGTTTAGTTTACCTTTCCGCTATAAATTCCAAAAATTCTGCATTATAATAAAAATATCGCTCAGAAAGTTTATATCCTTCTTTTACTTACCATAAATTATTAGTGGGAAGAATATCATTTAGCGAGGTAGAAGGGGTGGTAATACTGATCATTTCTTTTGCAGTTTAAATCAATGAGAATAGTTAGAAAGGAGAAACAAGTTTCTCCCCCTAACAAAACCTCGCTAAAGGTTATGGGTTAGAAAATCAAATTAATATTTAAAATTTTCTTTTTTCATTAGTGTGTTCTGGTGGCTAACGGCCAAAAACACATTGATTGGGAAAAGAAAGGTCAGAAAACCAACCCAAACGAATTGAGTGTGCCATTAGTCTGTGGTTGTTGGTTTTCCTTGACTTTACGTAATAAGTGTATATGCCTTCCTGGTCATATGGGTCCTAAACAAAAAAGAAAAAATAAACTGAAAGAAAAACAAAAACTAGATGAAATCATTTTAGATTCATTCTGGCCTTTGCTAGAGATATTACCTAAAAATTCAAGTCCAAAACTTTTACAACTCTTAAATTATGTTGTTAGCCATCCTCCAAAAAAGAAATATCAAGATTATTTTGCTTCTATTAATGAATTGGCAAATGACCTTTCTGATTATGAAAGATTAAAAGATGATTTTGCAGAAAGTGTTGATTGGGCCTATAGTATTTTTTCATCTTGGATGGATGACGTTGAGGATTCAAAAGTAAATTATGATGCGGTTTCTTTGGTTAAAGATATTGGTTCCTCATTAGAAGGAATAAAAAAAGCAGTCACTGTCCAAGGAAATGCAGAAATGGTACAATCATTCTTAACAGAAATAAATGGACAATTAAAACATCCAATTTTTCCACCTCAGTTTAGTCATTTAGGGGAAATTGCTACTAAGACCGCTTACCTTTACCGAAGTTGTGTGGTTGAAAAAGGTAATCAAGATACTTATCAGTTATGGGAACAATTTAGGAGAAAGTTTGTCATGGGAACTTATCCAGAAGTTGTTTCCGCTTTAGCAAAATTGCCTAGTTATGTGCCTCCTCCATTAACCACATTTATTTCTGATGCTATTGAAAATATCGGTGATGCTGACCATTTAACAGAATTAATGAGGACCATTTCTGAACATTATCATTTGTTTAACAATAAAGAGATTAATAATTTCTTAGAAGGAATCAATAAACAATATCCTGCTACTGCTGAAATGGCAGTTAAACAACTCAATCAAAGAATGCAATTACGCGCTTCTGAGAAAGAACTTCTTGCCAGAGAAATCGAAGAAACTAGTGAAAAAATTTATCTTTTAGAATTGGATGACCCTGAACCTTACATTCGTAAAAAAGAACATGATGTTGCTCTTAGTTTAGGTCCAGAGAAAGCACACGAATTTAAAAAAAATATTAGGATCTTTGAAGATGTTGGTATTGGCAGTCTAACTACTTTTATGAATCTTTATTGTAAATTTTTAGAAAAAAAACTTTCTGAAGAAGATGAACGACATTTTGGTTCGATGTTGGGAAGTTTAAGTGTTTATTCTAAAAGGAAACAAGAAAATAAAAC
>JABHWJ010000022.1 GCA_018657845.1 Candidatus Woesearchaeota archaeon
CTTCTATTATTGATTTAGGAAGTGATAGTTTTTGGAATACAACTTATGATTGTAGTCAAACAAATATTAAAGGGGGAAGGTGTGTTGGAGGAAATTTCTTTTCTAATTATACTGGGAATGATACTGATGATGATGGAATTGGAAATGATTCTAATTACAATGCAGGTTCTAGCATAGATTATTTGCCTTTAATGCAAGTATATTCTTTTACAGCTATTGATCCAGGAACGTTGGGTGGAGACTTAAGTGTAAATAGTACATTTAATTCCACAAATCCAATGACTGGGGGAAGTGTGCACAGCACATCACAAAATATTACTTTAGTTAATCTTACTGATAATAGAAGGTATCTAACAGTTTTGGCTTATTTTAATGAAAGTGTAAATATAAGAGATACAACTCTTACTGAAAATACTACTGATGGAAGTATCGCAGTTAATTTTGGAGGGACGAGTGGAATTGCTGCAGAGCATACTTTATACATAAATAATTCTAATGAAGGTGACGGAGTTACAGTTTGTCCTAGTGCGACATCATTAACTGCAATGAATAGAAGTTGTACTGGTGCAATTAGATTTACTTATCAAAATGTTACGGATCAAATTGTAATTAGTGATGTAAATGTGAGTTTAGAAGGTAATGAATATGTTATTGCTAATGTTTCTGGGACTGGAGTTATTTTGGGATCAAATGTTACTTTGGTAGTCTGGGATGAGAATGACACTAATGTTTTACATGGAGATAAAAGTGGAATTGCGGGAACAAGTATGGGTTTCTTTGCTAATTATACTAATTCAAGAGGAGAGAATGTTTCTGGAGCTACATGTACTATTTACCATGAAGATGGAACTAGTGCTACAATGACTTTTAATGAAACTGCAGAAATTTATGAAGGGAGTAAAAGTTATTCTATCTTAGAAGTTCATGATTGGAACGTTACCTGTAGTAAACAATTTTATGATACTTTAACTGCTACTGACAATATCAATATTTCTCGATTGGATTGTGGAGCTAACTTAACAACTAGCACAACGTTGACAACTAATCTTAATACAACTGGGACTTGTCTTACAATTGGAAATGATAGCTTAACTTTAGATTGTGCGGGTTATTCTATTACTGGAGATGGAGGTTCAAATGATGATGGAGTTACTGCTAGTGGACAAAACAATGTTTCTGTTTTGAATTGTTTAATTCAAAATTTTTCTAAAGGGATTGATTTTACAACAATGAATAATGTTAATTTAACAAATAACACTTTGAGTAATAATACAGATCAAGGAGCGTTATTGTCCTTAAACTCCCAGAATGCTACATTGGTGGAAAATACTTTTAACAACAACTCTTTTGATGGATTCAAACTTACTGGGAATGATTTTCAAATAATAAACAACACATTTGATAGTAATGGGAGATTTGGAGTACATTTAGCTTCTTCCAAACGAGGAAATATTACTGACAATTTATTTCTGAATCTTAGTTATGGAGTAAACTTAACTGGAACATCTAATACAAACTCTTTCAAGAATAATAATTTTACTTTAACTACAAACGGTGCTTTTGCAGATCATACTTCAAATTCTTATAACCAAAGTTTATTGTATAATAATTCTTTTGGACAAATAAACTGGGAAGAAATATTAAACCTTACTGTTGAAACAGATTTTTCTGTTGACGAACAGATTTTTATTGGAACTAATATTACTGCAGTTAATACTACTTTAATTCCGGTATTAAATACTTCGGCCACAATCACTATGTATGGTTTAAGTATAGGGGATGTGGATTTAATTTACAAAGTGAGTAATTTTACAACCGATAGTGATGATGCAGAAGCTAATGGGGCGGATTGTTTAGCAAATTTAACTTGTTCTTTGGAGAGTTATAATAATGTAACTGGAGAACTTTCTTTTACAACTACTGAATTTAGTAGTTTTACAGCGGCAGAGGACGCCGCGGTTGCTTGTGGATCAATAAGTGCAGATTTTACTTTAACAAACGATGTTACAACTGAAATAACTTGTTTCACAATTAGTGCCAATGATCTTACCTTAGATTGTGGCGGATATTCTATCACTGGAAAGAATGATGTTACTGCCTATGGGATTTATAATAATGGATTCAGTAATGTAACCTTAACTGGATGTAATGTAACTAACTTTACTAGGGGGGTTTGGTATAGGGGTGTATCTAATGGTTTTGTTCAACATAGTAATTTGGATAGCAATACTAGGGGATTGCAGATGACTGGAGGGGGCAATAACCAAGTTACCAACATCACAGGAAATAGTAATTCTCAATATGGAATATTTTTGTCAGTTAGTACGTATAATAATATTACCGACAGTGCCACAAATAATAATAACATAGATTTGTATTTAGACAGTAATTCAGATAATAACCGTATAGAAAACAATACAGTTACAGGTGGAGGAGTTAGTAGTGGAATATATTTAATTACTAGTTCAAATAATGAAGTTTATAGTAATGATGTTTCTGATCATTTTGCTAATGGGATTTTTGTTTCTTCAGGATCAGGAAACATTGTTGAGAACAACACAGTTCTTAATGATGCACAGGGACTTGTTTTAAGTGGTGGGTCAGGGAATAATAAGTTAGTTAACAATAATGTTAGTAGTACATCTAAAAGTATTAATGATGCCTCTGGAGGGACCAAATACAATTCTTTAATTTATAACAACACCAATGGACAGTTGCATTGGAACTTGACAGATTTATCTACAGATAATGTGGCGATGCAGATTGGAACTAAATTTATTATAAATGAAAATAAAACTGGGTTAGTTGTTAGTGCAACGGTTTCTGGATTGAATACTACTGCTTCAATTGAAATAAGAAATCTTTCCTTTGCTCAAACTCCTCATTTAATGAGAGATGATGTGGTTTGTGATCATCAGGATTATTGTAACATCACAAGTTATTCTGGAGGGATATTGACGGCAGAAGTTAGTTTCTTTAGTACTTATTCTGCATCGAATAACACTGCACCAAATATTACATTCATCAACATTAGTAATCAGCCAATTTATACTAATCTAACTGCACTAGGAAATATTACTGTGACTGATTTAGAAGGAGATAATGTTACTCTAAATGTAACTTGGTATATCAATGAAACTATAACTCAACATACTGAAAGCATTGCTGTGGCAGATGGCACCAATTCTATTTTTAATTTGAGTGGAGGTAATTATAGTAAGTTAGCAGTGCTTAATTTTACCGTTTTAGCCTATGACAGTACTGGAGAGAATGCTACCCAAACTGTTCAGGTAACTGTTCAAAATTCTGTTCCTAAGCCGGCTGTTCCAGAGTTTAACCAATCTTCTTTTGATACTGGCGGAGTAATAGGTGTAAATACCACCCATATAGATGCTGATGTAGATAATGGAATTGTTTATTTGAAATGGTATAAGAATAATGCGCAATTAGGAAGTGATGTGGTGTGGTCAGATACTACAAATGGAACTACGGTGAGTACGACTTTAGCAAGTACTAATTACCAAAAAGGAGATTTGATTAATGTTTCAGTGAAGAGTAATGATGGGACAGGAGATTCTGCATTGAGTTGGTCAACAACAATTAATATTAGCAATACTGCTCCTTCAATAACCAATACGCAGACTTCCGTTGTAGCTAATACTTCAACAAATTTCACTCTTGATTTTGAGGCAAGTGATGCCGATGTTACTGATGGGGTGGATATCTTAAACTGGAGCAGCAACAATAGTATTGTTCTTATTAATAACAACACAGGAATTGTTAGTTTCTTAGCAACAGAATCGCAAGTAGGAACTTATGTGATAAATATATCAGTTAATGATACTGAAGATATGGATTTTGATACTTTTACTTTAGTAATAAATGATACAACAGAACCAAGTTTGAATATGAGTTTACCAAATGAAACAACTTATGCAATAGGGACAACTAGTTTGGATTTGAATTATTCTGTAGCTGATGGAAATTTGGGTAGTTGTTGGTATAGTTTAGATATTGGTGTAACTAACACCACCATTGCTAGTTGTTTGAATGTTTCAATAACTGTTTCGTCTGGATCGCAAACACTTTTCCTTTATGCTAATGATACTTATGGCAATATAAATTCAACAAATCTTACATTCACTGTTTCTGTGGCGGCTTCCTCGGAAACTAATACGGGCGGGAGCGGATCTTCCGCAACCCCTGCCTGTAATTCTGATAGTGACTGTAGTGATAAAACAGAAAAAATGTGTGATGGAATTAAGATTGTGGAGAAGACTGCTCCAGGCGTATGTAAAAATCCAAGGAGATCTAATGCTAAATGTACAAATGGAAATTTTAGTGAACCAGTTTTAGTTGATGTTTGTGATTATAAATGTGAAGCTGGGAAATGTATAAATGCTCCGGTCGAGGAAGTTGTTGAAGATGCTGGAAGTACTGGAGGAGGATCGAGTTGTCCAGAAGGGCTAGGTTTAGTTGAGGGAAAATGTGTAAATACCACTTTGGTTGGTTTTTCTGGAATTGAAGAATTATATAAAGATAGTAATTATCCTACAATTTTTCCAAAAATGTTTAGTTCGCAAGAATTAGAACAAGGAGGAATTAATTGTTTGTTCCCTTCAGGAAATTCTGTTAAAGAGATTACTCAAGAAACATTTGACAAGGCCATTGAAGCTAATAAGCAAAGTAAAGATTTAGAATTTTTTTATGAACTTAGTGAAAATAGATTAAAATTAATCTGGTTGTTTGGCCAACAAGAAGGAAAAAAGTGCATAGAAGTTAATGTGTTAAAGAAAGAACCCTCATTAAATTCTAAATCCTGGAAGGTTCAGAACCCATTAGTTAAAGGGTCAAGTTTATTTGCAGACGAATTTTGTGTTAAATTGAAAGGAAAACCAACCTTAGCTACACAAGAGTTTGTTATTTGTGAAGAGATGAAAGAGTTGTTTGAAAGTGGTGCTATTGAGATTAAGCAGAGTTAGTTTAGAAAAGTTTATAAGAGGAAAAATTTTAGTTTAATAAAAAAAGAGATGATAACATGTTAGTATTTGGGATAGATGTACCATTAGTAGAAGTAATCTTTACATTAGCCATAATTATGTTTATAATTCTAATTGAAATTATTGTAGTCGTTGTTTTGTTGATTAACAATCTAAAAGAGAGTAAAAAGCTAGGAGAGTTGTTGAATAATCTAGCTAAGGTTTTATTAGATGTTAAAAAAGAAGAAATAAAAGAAATTGAAAGATTAAAAAGATAAGGACTTATTGTCCTTCCTTCTTCTCTGCTGGCACTAACTCATCAATAATTGGTTGGGGGATTTTAGCTTCAACCATTTTTGCTCTGATTTTGTTAGCGTCCTTGCCTTCCATTTCTTTCATGACAAGTTTTGCTTGAGCTTCGAAATCTGCTCTCTTCTCTTTCAGTTCTTCCTGCAGTCTCTGTTTCTCTTCGTCTAACTCTTTAAGTTCTTCAGCAGAAAGCTCAGTTTTTCCAGAAGTGATCTTTTCGTCAAATTTCCCTTCGTTAATTGCTACTAATGCTTCAGGGGCAGGCATTCCTTCAACAAGAATTCCCATAGATTGACAAGTTCCAACAATTTCTTTAACTCTAGCTTTATTGTCATTTCCTAGCAAAGAATCTTCTTTGACTTTAGAAATTTTAATGATCTGTTCAATTTTAAGATCAGCTACTTTGTCTGCAAGAGGATTTCCAGATCCTTTTTGGACTCCTGCTTCTTTCTTGATTAAGGCAGCAGCTGGAGGAGTTCCAATTTCAATAGTAAACTCTTTAGTCTCACTATCTACCGTAACTTTAACCGGAACTTGCATTCCTTTCAAGTCAGCAGTTTTTTTGTTAATCTCTTGAACTACTTGACCAATATTAACTCCAGTTGGCCCTAAAGCTGGTCCTAATGGTGGTGCAGCAGTAGCTTTCCCGCCTTCAATTAATGTTTCTACAGTTTGTTTAGCGATTTTGATCACCTATGATTATTATATTTGTGCGTAACTTTAGGCTAAGAGCAGAGTTTATTTATAAGGTTTACGTAGTAAATTCTAAAACATTAATTTCTTTGTTTTGGTGGGGAGAATTGATTGAATCTCTGGATGGCTTCATCCAAAGAAGGTTCATGATTTCCCAAACTCCAATCAAAAGAAGAGATCAAAGATTGTCTACATTTGTCATAATTAGAATAATCCTTTGTACCAACTTGATAAGCAAATTCTAAATCGCTATTAAATATTTTATTTAATTTTAACATCTCTCCAGGATTACCTTCTTCTGCTGCATCAACCATTTTATCTAAGGTTTCATAAAGTTCTGTTCTTGATTCTTTCCTGTGCCTATATATTGTTAGTTTGATTTTTCCAGGAGTTAAACGTTTATCCAAATCAAAGTCAGTTGGATTTATTTTTGAAGCAATTGCAGAATAATCTGTACATTTACGATTGCCAATGAAATATTGAAATTCTTCTTGTAAAGAAAGATCTACCACATAATCTCTTAAAGAAATTCCATAAACATTGCAAGCGTCCCAATCAAGATCTGTTTTTCTCTTATTTTTTCCGCCCTTTGATTGGTGTAAAACTCTTAATCTCTCTCTTTCTTCTTTGTCTGGAATTAGTTTTCTTATTGCTCTTAACACTCCCCTTCTAGCAATTTCTGGATCTAATTTTCTTCCAGCGTGTTGATCATAAGAATTAATGATTCCTAATTGATTGATTATTTCTGGAGTACTTTCTATATTTCTGTATCTAAATAAAACTTCATCAGAAAATGTTGTTAATACAAAATCCGCAAGATCACCAATGTATTTTACTGCGGCAGCTTGTCTTAATCTCTGTTGTGCATTATACATATATTAACTTCCTAGTAGTTAATTTATAAACCTTTCGTAATAGTAAGATTTATTTACCTGGAAATAATCCTAAACTAAAAAGATGGTGAAACTTAAGATTTATTTATTTAGACATGGGCTAACCCATTATAATAAACATCAGTGGTTTACTGGCTGGATTGATTCACGGATGACTAGAGGCGGTATTAAAAATGCCAGAAAAGTAGCTAGAATGCTTAAATGTAAGAAAATTGATGTTGCATATCATTCTCATCTTTCTCGGTCTAAGAATACATTAAAAGAAGTTTTAAAGTATCATCCTGAATGCAAGGAAGTAATCGAAGATGATCGGATGATTGAAAGGTCTTATGGAAAATTACAAAGGCATTCTCACAAAGAATTTATGGAAGATATTGAATGTTGTGTAGTTCCAGCCATTGAAAAAGAATTTGGCAAAATGGACCGTAAATCTAAAGGGATTTTTGGTGAGAAAGTAGCAAAAACAATTTATGATGTTTATCATCGTTCTTACACTGTTCCTCCCCCGGAAGGAGAATCTATTAAGATGGTTGAGAAGCGTGTAAATTTATTTATTAAGTCTTTATTGAAAAAAATGAAGAAAGAAAAAGTCAATGTTGCAATTTCTGCACATGGCAATTCCATGCGGCCTTTTAGAGCACATTTTGAAAAGTTGTCTCGTGAAAAGATGATGAAATTAGAGAATCCATGGGATGGTTATTTTGAGTACACTGTTGAAGTCTAAAACTCTTTTAGAGAAGTGTTTTCTTCGGTAATGTAGGTTTGAAGTTTTCTTTCAGTTTGGATATCTTTGTGCCAAAAATCAACGATGTTGAGGAAAGGTTGAAGTTCGCGTTCTATTTTATCAAAATGTAACTGGCCCCGTTCAGTTAACTTGATCTTTTTATCCTCATAAGAGATTAACTTTTTATTTTCGAGAAAAGCTAAGTTTTTGTATAATGCCCGGTGTTGTTTTTTAATAAAATCTGCTTGTAAGATTAAATCAATGAAAGCTGCCTTAGAAATAAGTACTTTAAGGGGCTTGTCTTGATAAGGTTGATTTAATTTTTTATAACATTGGCCTAAAGAGTACAAGATTCTCTTCTGAGTTTTGGAAAGTTTCATCTTTTTTGATTGAAGATGAAGAAATATAAAAGATTATGGGGAGAATTCTTATTTTTTAGAATAATAATGTTTCCCACGTTCGATGAACTGTTGTTCAATCTTTTTTGGTTTGAAATATTTTTTAGTGAAAGCAACTACTTTTTTACAATCATATTCCTTACAACTATATACATCAATAGAAATAAAATTCTTTTTGGAAAGAGTATGAATAACTATTGAAGATTCTACCAAAGGTACCCATCCACTTAACCCGGCTTTATCTGGGAAAGATTTCCGATCAGTTCTAAAAATAGTAGGGGGTTCTTGTTTTTTCATGTCAATAAAATCTACTAATTTATCCAAATAACTATAACAATGAGCTAAATCCCCACAAGTTTTAGGTTTGCAATTATAACAATCAAGAAGTAATTCGTAACCAAATACTCTTCTTTTGGTTGGCTTTTTCTTTGAAACGCTCTTAGTGGTTCTCTTGGTTGTTTTTGGAGCCACTATTTTCTTTTTCATGTGTAAAATAAAAGAATTGAAGTTTATATAATTTACTTTTTGTTTTAAGGATGAAGAAATGACTGATTGAATGGGGAAAAGTTTAAAAGAAACATAAATAATCTGAAGATATTAACAAAAAAGGTGATTCAAGATGAAATTAATTCTTAAAAAGAAACCAAAAAATGTTACAATCATCGAAGGTTTTCCAGGTTTTGGACTAATTGGAACGATTGCAACAGAATATTTAATGGAGCATTTAAAGACGGAAAAGATTGGAGTTGTGGAAATGGATGAGATTCCAGCCATGATTGCTATCCATCAAAATAAGGTCATTGAACCAATATCTATCCATTATAACAAACAGTACAACTTGGTTTTAGTTCATGCCATAAATGTAGGAAAGGATTTGGGATGGAAAGTAGCCGAGATTATTGTAGAATTAGCTAAAGTGCTTACAGCTAAAGAGATTATTTCATTAGAAGGAGTTGGTTCTCCAAATCCAGATTCAGGAAAAATATATTACTATTCCACTTCCAATGGGGAAGTGAGTAAAAGGTTATCTGCTGTAGCCAACCCTTTAATGGAGGGGATTATTGTAGGAGTTACTGGGGCTTTACTTGCTAAAGATTTTGGTGTCCCTGTAGTTGCATTATTTGCTGAAGCGAAGAGTAACCTTCCAGATAGCAAGGCGGCGGCTGAGATAATCAAAGCAATAGATGCTTATACTGGATTAAAAGTTGATCCAAAGCCTTTACTGAAACAAGCAGCGGTGTTTGAACAGAAGTTGAAAGGAATCTTAGAGAAAGGTCAGAAAGCTGAAGAAACCCAACAGAAAAAGAAATTGAGTTATGTTGGTTAGATTTTTTATTTTTCTTTTTTTTGTTGTATTTATTTTCAATATAGAAAAGTATTGAATAAAACTTTTAGTTTTTGATGGAAAGTTTTGTTTTAGATTTGGTATAAAAAATTTAGGCTTTGATTAAATCTTTTAGGGCAGGTTTTGAGTAGAAAAGTTTCAGATTTGATTAAAAGTTTTAGCACTAAGTATTGGCGAGTTTTGTTAAGAAATTTTGACGCGATTGATTGCCATCTGTTGAAAGATTCTTTAGTTTGTAGGAACCCCTTATTTCTCAAAAAAAGGTAGGCTGGGGATTGATTAAATACCTCTTTTTTACAAACGTAACACTTTATACAAAATATGACAAAAAAAGTAACAAAAAGTGTCAAAAAAGTAACATTTAAATAATCTGTTACGTTTCTGTTAGCCATGGATGAGAAGAGTGGTGAGAAATTAAAAAAAGGACATTCTAGGAGTCAGTTTCATCTTACTAAAGAACAAATAATGACCTTGATAAGACATACAGAGAAATTGAGAGACAAAGTGATTATCAAGTTGTTTGCTTATTGTGGTTTGAGAAGATTTGAGTTAGCTAAAATTAAGATTACAGATATTAACTTGGACCAAGGCAAAATAATGATTTTGGGTAAGAAAAACATTGAACGACTAGCCACCATCTTTTCTGATCAATTATTGGAAGACCTTAAGATCTATTTGAGATATGTATTAGGAGGTTCTAAAGATGGGTATCTCTTCCCAGCAGTTTCTAGTTTGAATAATAAGGGCCATATTTCAACTACAGAGATTAATAGAATTGTGGCAAAAGCTGGCCATCGGGCACAGCTTGAAAACCCAGTACCTGAGCTTAAGAACATAAATCCCCACATATTGAGGCATAGTTGTGCCAGGATCTTAAAGGATAGAGGCTTAAGTTTAGAAGTTGTTCAGAAGGTTTTAGGGCATTTATCTTATAAAACGACTATGGACTTATATGGAACTAAGAGTATTTCAGAAATGGATGATGAATTGAAGGAGAAAATGGGAGATCTGTTTGGTTAGAGTTAGACATTCTTATTATTTACAAAAAATTTTGATTTGGAAGAATTTAATTTTTGCTTAAAAGTTTTATTCTGGATTCATAAAAGATTGAAGAGAAAGATTGATTAGGTTTTCTTTGGCTTGGATTTCTTTGAATCTTGGATCTAAACGAATAAATGTTTGATTATTAGAAAAGGAACGGACAAAGGGGATTCCTTTTTGAGATAAGGCGGTTAAATATTCACCCACAATAGATAAAGGCACTCCTGATTTCTGAGATATTTCTATGTAATTTAGAGGTACTTCTTCAGTATAAAGAGTTAAGAAAATCTTCTTTTCAGTGTGGGTTAAGGGGCTTATTTTTAGTTGATTTTTAGCTGGGTCTTCAGTAAATTGGATTTTATCGATGCGCTGAGATATCTTTTCTATTTTAAGATCTAACTCACATAAATAATCAAAAAGAGTTTGAATTTCAGAAGTATTTTCGTTTATGGCAGACAGATGTTCTGAGAAAGTTTGATGAATAAAACCAAGGTTTTCTTTAACCTGTTTTTCCATTTCTAAAAATTCTTTTTTCTTCATTTTGTCGACAATAAAAGCCCCTCTGAAAGCAAGACTGCTCTTGCTGCTCATTTCATTTCTCCACCCCTGGATCGATAATTAGAAAAGTTTATTGGTTTAAATAAGTTTTGGATTTCTATGGAGTGGTTACGGTTTTTAGAATAAAGAATTTCTGTTTACCATCCCGGATAGTAGTTATTTGTTCAGACTGCTCAATCTCCTCTAGAATACGATAAAATGAAGATTTTGAGGTTAATCCTTGCTGATCTACAACTATATCTTTAAGTTGAAGGGCAGAGATCTTCTTGTGTTGCTGAATATAAGAGAAAACTAAGTTTTTAAGGTAAGTTTTACCGCTCCTAGAGAAAGTTTTGACAATTTTTTCTTTTAATGATTGGCGAGAAGGTCTTTGTAATTCTTCTAATTTAGCAATCTTTTCATGAATATTTAGGATCTTTTCATCAGTATATCCATGCTTAGTTAAGAGGAGATCTATCTTTTCTTCCATCTGTCTCATCCTCTGACGGAGGGCATCGATTCGAGGGTTTTGATCAACTGCCCTAGAAAGGTCTTCTGAACTTAAGGAACGATGAGAAGAAACTTTGGTGTGGAGATCTTGAATGATTTGTTGATGGTGTTGTTGTTGTTGATGGTGAGATTGTTGATACTGCTGTTGTTGTTGAATGGTGTAATTTTGATTGCGAAGATGTTGATTTTGTTGGTGAAGTTGGTGTTGGAGATTTTGGTTTTGTTGTTGAAAATATTTGATCCATTCAGAAAGGATAGTTACATCCTCTTTTACTTTTCCAAAAGCCTCTTGGAGGTTTTGATGGAAAGGTTCCGATGAATTTCTTTTGCGTAATCCAAACATGTTTTTTGAAAAGTATTTGGTTTATTTAAACCTTTTGGTGGGACTAAGTGGGAGTGTTTTGGGAACTTTTTGGGAATGTTTTTCCCAGTTTAAATTAGGAAATTTTGGGAACTTTTTGGGAATGTCCTGGGAATTTACTGGGACTGGGACTGGGACTATGTATTTTTTATCGTCGTGAGACTGTTTGGGAACGTTTGAGACTGTGGGAATGAAGGGATTTTGGGATTTTGGCTAAGAATGGGGGGAAAAATTTTGCGAGTGTTGTGGGTGGCTGAGAGATTGATATTGTGTTGGAAATTATGTTGGAGATTCAAAGTAGAATATTGGAAGGATCGTAGCAAGGAAAAAGGGTAGAGAAATAGGTAAAAGTGAGCGTTGAAAAGGATTATTTATTGGTGTGATTTGGGCAGAAGAGAGATATTAGTTTGGTTGTGGCTTGTTTGGGGGTGTTTAGTGTTAAAGTGAGAGTTAAATTGTTAAGTATTTGGGGAACTTTTTGGGAGATCTTGGAAATTGGGAGGAATAGGGGAAGATATAGGGAGAATTGGGTGATTTTAAGCTAAAATTGTTAGTAAAGTGAGAGTTAAATTGATGATTTTTGGAAAATCTGAGCATTTTAAGGGGAATTTATAAGGAAATTGGGGGATTTGGCTTAGATTAAAGGAAATTTGAGTGGGCTTGAGATTTTTTGAAGTAAATAGCTCTAATTTTGCTTGTAAAGTGAGTTTAGTTTATGGGGGAAAAGGTTATAAGCTTAAGAGAAATGATGAGATATGGCCTTATTTGGCTTTTGAGCTATAAATAGGAAGGATTTGGATTTAGAAGTGAGGATAACGCTGAGAAGATAAGGATTTATGAGAAAATGGGAATAAGATCAAAGAAGGAATTGGAACTGGTGTTGTCTTCCTTAAAAGGATTTTCTTCTCCTTCGTTAAAATTGGAACAATATGCTACTCCTGCAGAGATTGCTGCTGATTGGATCTGGAATATGACCTTGGGAGGAGATATTGTGGGGAAGGTTATTCTTGATGCGGCTGCGGGTCCTGGAATATTGGGGATTGGAGCCTTATTGATGGGGGCGAGGAAGGTTTTCTTCGTCGACAAGAGCGAGGAGGCGATGAAAATTTGTAAAGAGAATTATGATCAGATGAATTCTGAATATGAGTTGGGAGAAGGAGAGTTCGTTATTTCTGATATAAGTTTATTTGACCACGAAGAGGTCGATATTGTGGTAGAAAACCCTCCGTTTGGAACTAAAGAAAAACATATTGATAAGATGTTTTTAGAAAAGGCTTTTTCTATGGGAAATATTGTTTGGAGCATGCACAAGTACCCTACCAGGGGATTTGTAGAAGCGATCTGTAAAGATTTTGGATTTGAAATAACTCATCTGTTTAGGTATGATTTTAGAATCAAGGCAGTGCATGAATTCCATCGCAAAAAGATGTACGCAGTAGATGTGGGTTTATGGAGGATGGAAAAACGAGTTTGAAAACAGGTTTGAAGAAACGGTTTTAATGATTTATTTATAATTCCTAGAAAAGTATTTAAATAAGGAGATGAATTTCTGATTAAAATGGAATTTAATATTATAGAAGAAAGTAAAAAAAGAATTGTTTTTGAATTGACTGGAGAAACCCACTCTTTCTGCAACGCTCTTAAGAACGAATTATTAAAGGTTAAAGGTGTAGAAATTGCTACTTACAAAATTGATCACCCTTTAGTTGGTATCCCTACCTTTGTTTTGGAAACAAGTGGAATTGAACCTAGAGATGCATTGAAGAAAGGGATTGAAGGATTGAAGAAGCTGGCTAAAGAATTTCAGAAAGAAGTTAAGAAATTGTAATATCTCTTGTTTTAGATTTGATTTTTTCTTATTAATTTTTATTAAGGAGTTGTTTGTATTTTGTCGTCGATAGGAATGTTTTTATTTTTGGTTAAATTGGGATAATCCGAATAGTGCCTAAGTCAGGAGTGTGAGTTTTTGACATAGAAAGTATTTTATATCTAGTGAGTGTGAAGTTTTATATGGATATTGGGGTGCAATTAAGATATTATAAGAAGAAAGAAATTCAGGAAGCGATAGTTGAACATGCGCAAGATAAAGAGATTGCAATTCGTTATGGGGCAAGTTTTGGTAAGCGGCCAGATATGTTGTTGTATCCCATGGAAATTTTAGAATTGGCAAAAAGAGGGGCGACTAGTTTTCATTGTAGTGAAGAGATATGGGAGAATCCATTGCAATTAGGTGGTTTAAATAGAAAAGAGATGGATGAGTTGCGGGAAGGGTGGGATTTAATTTTGGACATTGATTGTAAAATTATGGAATATAGTAGAATTTGTGCAGATTTGGTGATTAGGTTTTTGAAATATTGTGGTGTTAAAGATATCTGTTGCAAATTTAGTGGGAATAAAGGATTTCACATTGGAGTTCCATTTGAAGCATTTCCTCAGAAAGTAGGAGATACCTTGACTAGAATGTTATTCCCAGAAGCTCCGAAAAAGATTGCCCTGTATATTAAAGAGAACATTGAAGATGAACTAGGAAAACGAATATTAGAATTTGAAGGAAATGATTTTAGTAAAGTTGTAGAAAATGTAGGTTTGGAGAAAGAAGAAGTAATAAGATATGAACCAAACAAATTTGGGGATCAAGTAGCTAAACTGCATGTAGATAAATTTTTGGAAATTGATACTGTATTAATGTCATCTAGACATCTTTACCGGATGCCTTATTCCTTGCATGAGAAATCGGGATTGGTTAGTTTGCCAATTGATCCAGACAAGGTTCTTGAATTTGAGAAAAGAATGGCTCAACCTGACAAGGTGTTAGCGGTGAGTAAATATATGAATCGGAATATCACTGGAGAAAGTGGGAGAAGGTTATTAGTGCAAGCATTAGATTATGAAGTTAAGGTTGAACCAGATAGAGATCAATTAGTTAGAAAAGAAGGGTTTGAAGAAATCAAGATTGAGAGCCCAATAACTGAAGAGTTTTTTCCTCCTTGTATTAAGAAGATTTTGTTGGGGATGGAAGATGGAAAGAAACGAGCAGTATTTGCGCTGGCTAATTTTTTAGGAAAGTTGGGTTGGGATTTTGAAGGGATTAAAGAATTTCTATTAAGGTGGAATAAAGAGAAAAATCGGGAGCCATTAAGAGATGCTTATATTTTAGGACAATTGGCCCATTTTAAACCTGGAGAAAAGTTACCTCCTAATTGCGGCAATGATGCATATTACAAAGGGATCGGAGTTTGTGACCCTGGTGGATTGTGTAAAAAAATTAAGAATCCAGTGAATTATACTATCATTAGATGGAGAATGCACTTAAGAGAGAATGAAGGGAAAAAGGAAGCTGAGGAAAATAAGAAAGAAGAAAAAATTAAAAAGTAGATTCTAGTTGAATTTCTCTGTTAGCTTATCAAATCCATCGATTTCTATGTTTTGTTGGGAGTATAAATCTTTAACTTTTTGGAAACCTGGTTTCATTGTCCGTACGAAACTATCACCAAAATACTTCTTCTCAGTTTCAGGAGTGTGGTGATCTTGGATGATTCCATCTCGGAAACGTTCAAGATAAGGCTTAGCTGCTTCTGGTTGATCGAGGCGTAGGTAAGCTTCGGCTATTTCCAGAGACACTGCAGTTACAGGATCATGACAAGATCTGCTGGAATCGTCTTGGGTTTTTAGAGCAGAAAGGAAATGAGTTAAAGCCAAAGTGGGGCTTCCTTCTTTCATAGATATTTTTCCGTGCTTCCGGTAAATATTACACATGCCATTGTTATCTCCATTAGCACTATAAATAGGGGAGGCATTATTGAGGGCAGATCTTGCTTCTTCAATTTGGTCTAATTGTAAGTATACTTCTCCCAAAATCATATTGGCATCGGCATATTTATTCTTAAGTCCAGAAGCTTGGGGTTCTTCTGCAAGTAAAGTGTTGTAAGTAGAAATGGATTCTTCACATAAAGGAATTGCTTTTTTTCTTTCATCTGGAGTTGGGTCATTAGCATAGGTTCTAGCTAAGAAATCTAGGGCTTTTCCTCTAAGCATAGAGGGTTCAGTTTCAATTTCTAGGGCCTGTTCTAATGATTCTCTGGATTTGCCCATATTATTGAAGGTTGTTCTTTCGATGTAGGACA
>JABHWJ010000023.1 GCA_018657845.1 Candidatus Woesearchaeota archaeon
AACTTTGTTGTCTCCTTGGACCAAAAAATCCAGCCACAAAAGTTAAAGAAGAAGAAATAAAAAAAGAGCTCCAGTTACTTGATCTTTCCAAGATCTTACAAGAAAGTTTAAATAAATCAGAAATTCTTGAAATCTAGGTGAAAACAATGATAATTACAACTACTGAAAACATACCAAATAAAACTATCAAAGAAACGTTAGGCATAGTTAGAGGAAATACAATCCAATCAAGACATGTTGGCAGAGACATCATGGCTGGACTAAAAACAATAGTTGGTGGAGAAATCAAATCTTATACAGATATGATCTCCAAAGCTAGAGATGAAGCATTAACAAGAATGGTTGCAGAGGCAGAGAAACTCGGCGCTGATGCAATTTTAATGGTAAGATTCTCCACTTCAAGCGTAATGCCTCAGGCAGCAGAAGTTTTAGCTTATGGAACTGCAGTTAAATTAGAATAATCATGACTCTTAAACTTTACAACACCCTAACAAGGAAAAAAGAAACGTTTGTTCCTATTAAAAAAACAGAAATAGGATTATACACTTGTGGGCCCACAGTTTATAACTTCGCACACATTGGAAACCTAAGGGGCTTTTTATTCTATGATTTTACAAAAAGAGTTCTTTTATTTAATGGTTTCAAAGTTAAACATATTATGAATATTACTGATGTCGGTCATCTTACTTCTGATGAAGATCAAGGAGAAGACAAGATGCTCAAAGGCGCTAAGCGAGAAAAGAAAACAGTTTGGGAAATTGCTGAATTCTACACCAAAGCTTTCCAAGAAGATATGAGAAAACTTAATTTTATCCCACCAAGTAAATTACCTAAGGCCACAGACCATATCCACGAACAAATCCAATTAATCAAAACATTAGAAAAAAAAGGATTCACTTACAGTGCCGGAGGAAATATTTATTTTGACGCTTCTAAATTAACAGATTATGGAAAATTAGCAAGATTAGATCTAGGAGTTAAGGGACAAGCCAGAATCGAAAAAGATCCCAATAAGAAAAACCCTTACGATTTTGTACTCTGGTTCACTAAATCAAAATTCCAAGATCAGGGAATGAAATGGAAATCTCCCTTTGGAGAAGGTTATCCTGGCTGGCATTTAGAATGTTCTGCGATGTCATTAAAATATCTTGGAGAACAATTTGATATCCATTGCGGAGGCATTGACCACATTCCCGTTCACCACACTAATGAAATTGCCCAATCAGAAGCAGCCACTGGAAAGAAACCCTGGGTGAATTATTGGCTCCATAATGAATTCCTCGTCCTATCAAAAGGAGAAAAGATGGCCAAATCTGGAGAAAACTTTTTGACTTTATCTAAATTAGAAGAGAAAGGGTATACTCCTTTAGATTACAGATATTTCTGCCTAGGAACACATTATCGAAAACCATTAATGTTTAGTTTTGAAGCTTTAGATGGAGCAAAGGCTTCTTTGAAGAAATTATTTGATAAAGTTTTAGAATTAAAAGGAAAAGGAAAAGTCAATAAGAGATATTTAAAACAATTTACTTTGGAAATAAATGATGATTTGAACACTCCTAGGGCTTTAGCAACAATGTGGGAAGTGCTTAAAGATGAGAAATTATCTGCAGGAGATAAATATTCTACTTTACTTGGGTTTGATAAAGTTCTGGGTTTAGGATTAAAAGATTTGAAAGTTGATAAGATCCCTCAAGAGATTATCAAATTGGCTGAACAGAGACTCCAAGCTAGAAACAACAAAGACTGGAAGAAAGCCGACGAACTAAGAGAAAAGATTACTAAGTTTGGCTATATTGTTGAGGATACTAAGGAAGGATATGAGTTAAAGAAGGAATAGTTATTTTTTTATTGGCTTCAAATATTTCTCGTACTTCTTTACCATAAATTTGATATCTTCTGTGAACTTGTCTGGATTATTTTTAATATCTTCTTCAAGTTCTTCTAATGAAAATAATTCAATTCCAGAACTTTCACCATCAATGAATTGAATTGGACCATTATAATAACCAACATAAACGGCGCTTATATAAGGTTGAATAAAAGAATCTCCTTCTTTTGTTCTTCTTATTGATTGAAAATTATTTGTTAAATCTATTTTTTTGAAAATACCTACAATTCTAAGATCCGTATTTTTAATGGCTCTATTAAATTCTTTTGGAGAAAGAATTGATACTGGGAAACCAAGTTCTTCTGCACATTCTTTAACAATAGTTAAATTGAATGTATCTCCTTTTTGGACATGACCTCCAATTGTTTTGTCAAAGAGTCCAGGGTTCTCATGTTTCCACTTGTTTCTCTTTTGAATAACTAATCTTCCTTTAGAGTTCATTAATATTAATAATGCCCTTTTTACCTGCGTACTAATCTTTCCTTTCTTAGCAAATTCTTTCTTAATTTGATCATAATATTTACTTCTCTCTTCTACTCTTAGCAATTTTCCTTTCAAATCATATACTTCTAATAACTCTTTCATAAACAAAACTAAGAACTTTTAGTTAATAAACTTTTCCACAAATAAAAAAACAAGAAAAAAAGAAATAAAAATTTATTTCTTAGCTCCTAAAATTCTAAACATAGTTGTACCGCACTTTGGGCACTTACCTTTCATAGCCCTTCGCTCTACGCCACCTTTACCCTTCATGGCAACTTCATTAGCTTCGATCATCTCTTGTTTAGCTTTACACTTCACACAGTAACCTTCAACCATATTAAACACCTCGCATTGTTTATTTTTAATTATTGTGGTTTATACTTGTTATAATCTTACTTTGTTTTATAAATTTATGCCTAATTTAAGCTCAAATCAGCGATTTTATGAACAATTTAAATAATCAAACTAACCTACTTATTAAGATGAACAAAGAAAAACTTGCCTTCATACTCAACATAAAAATCATTTCTCTTTCTAGAGATATCTAAGACCTTCCGACTAGGTGGAAAAACTCCTTCGTAAAGGATAACTGAGATAATTTTCATAGAAGCTTCTTTAAATTTCTTCTGGGATCCTTCCGCAGTAACATAAAAATCATTCCCTTCTGCTTCCACTACCCACATATCTGTATCTTCAATCAATTCTCCAATTGTAGAATAAACATTTGCACGATGAGTAGATAACCTTTCCCTAACCATAATCTTTAACAAATCATTGCAGTTTATAAATATTATTCTTCAAAACAATCACAATTACTTCAATCCTAATATTACTATCATTCCCCAAATTGGAGAAGTGACAAGAACTGCCCCTACCAAAAGCATCCAATAGCCAGATGCAAATAATGCATAAACAACTCCCGCTAAGATTCCCACCATAGTCAATATTCCACCGCTTTTAATCCCAAATTTAAGAACATAGAAACCACCTACAGCGGCCATTAAAGAAAGTGAGCTCAACCCATAAATCAAATTTTTTGCCAACATCATCGCTTGTTCTCTTTGAAGGCCAGATCTCTGTTTAGCAATCTTTTCTAAATTTATTAATTGTTCTCTTAGATTCTCTGCTTCAAGACCAGCAAGCTGAGATAATTCTTTTTCTTTTTCAACTCCTTTAGATAATTCTTCATAACGGTTATGGATCAAATCAGAATATTGTCCATTTAACACTATGTCATAGTCCAACGTAAATTTATTTAATCTTTCAAAAAGAGCTTCCAATTCCTTAGAAACAACGTCTGAATCGCCCCTAAATCCCAATCCTTTCTTACGGGCTTTCTTAGCACCTTTCAATAATCCCTTAAACTCTGCCAACTGCTGTTCAACAATCCTCATTACGAATTCATCAGTTAACTTGGGATTTTTTTTTCGTCTCTCAAGAAAATCCAATTTAGTTTCAATTGCTTTCCTATTAAATTCAGCTAAAGAAATAGTTATTTTATCTAATTCCTTACTCTTCAATCGGGTAACAAACCCCCCCACTTTACTTTTCTTAAAAAACATCATTTATTTAGAAATCCCTACAAGTATATTAAATTTCTCACTTTCCAAAGAAGTCTTTCCAGAAAATTTAATTTCTTTAACTTTCAAAACAGCCTTCAAATCATCAACAATCCCTTTAATCTTCGTTTCAAATCCTTTCTTCCCACTAACCAAAATTAATTCTTTCAACTCTTCTTTCATACTCATTTCCTTTTCAGATTTGAACTTACGAACTGTGTTAATAATATCCACACCTAAATCTCCAATCTCTTCAGCCTTTTCATCAACCAACTTTTTATCAAATTCTGGCCATTTAGATTTATGTAAACTCCCGCCCCCTTCTCTCTCAGCAAAATATAATTGATAAATCTCTTCAGTAATATGGGGCATGATTGGGGCCATCATCTTCAAAACTCCCAACATAGAATCATAAATTCCTTTTTGTGCACTTTCTCTTACCTTTACGCCACGTTCATCTGGATTATACAACCGATCTTTAACAATCTCCAAGTATTGGTCACAAAATACTTGCCAAAAGAACTTCTCTACTGAAGATTTAGCTTTAGAATACTCATACTCATTAAAACCATCTGTACTTTCCTTAATAACTTTCTGTAATTTACTCAATAACCATTTATCAAATATTTCAGAAACACTCCCTTTATTATAATCTTCCAAATGCATGATTCCAAATTTAGACGCATTCCACAACTTATTAACAAATTTCTGACCTGTAAGCAAATCTTTCTCTTGGAAAGGAAAATCTTCCCCCAACTTAGAACCGCCAGACATAAACCTTAAAGCATCTGCAGAATATTTATCAATCATCACTTGTGGCTCAATTATGTTCCCTTTAGATTTAGACATCTTCTTTCCCTTAGGATCTAACATCCACCCATTAATGAAACAATCATTCCACGGTTTCATCTTATGGTGTAACTGGCTTTTAACTACTGTATTAAACAACCAAAAAGAAATGATATCATGGCCTTGTGGCCTTAAGTTCATTGGATTCTTAACCAAAGGACCATAAACAGCCTTTCCTTTAAATAATTCCTTAACAATTGTTGGAGTCAAGGAAGAAGTCGCCCAGGTATTAATTATATCTGACTCAGGAACAATCTCCCCACATTTACATTTAGGACAATTCTTTACTGGAGCTTCATCTTCTAACGGATCAACCGGCAAATCCTTTTCAT
Organism: Candidatus Woesearchaeota archaeon; assembly: GCA_018657845.1. Taxonomy (GTDB): domain Archaea; phylum Nanobdellota; class Nanobdellia; order Woesearchaeales; family GW2011-AR9; genus JABHWJ01. The sequence continues at coordinate 5,115 of JABHWJ010000023.1, forward strand.
TAGCAACTATTACTTCTCCACACCCCCTACAATACCAAACTGGAAAAGGAATTCCAAAATAAATCTGTCTAGATATACACCAATCCCAACTTAAGCCTTTAGCCCAGTTATCATACCTATTTTTCATATGCGCTGGGAACCAATTGAGTTCTTTTCCCCACTTTAGCATATCTTTTTTAAAATCAAGGTATTTGATGAACCATTGTTTAGAATGTACAAATTCTACTTCAGTACCACATCTTTCGTGAGTATTAACATCATGAGTGATAGGTTTTTGATTCCTCAATAACTTCTTCCCCTTCAAGTCTTCAATAATCTCTTTTCTCGCTTCAACAATTTTCATTCCCTTATACTTTCCAGCAATCTCGGTCATTCGCCCATCCCGACCAATGGCCATTTTGATAGGTAAGTTATGTTCCTTCTGCCATTCCACATCGGCCTTATCTCCAAAAGTACAACACATTACTACTCCAGTCCCTTTCTCTGGATCAGCCTTTTTATCTTCTAAAATAGTAACTTCAAAATCAAACCCGGGAACTTTAGCTTTCTTACCTTTCAAATGTTTATATCGTTTATCTCCCGGGTGATAAAACACTGCCACACATGCAGGCAATAATTCTGGCCTAGTTGTAGCAACAATTAATTCTTTTCCATCAACTTCAAAAACAAGATCATTAAACGAAGACGCAACTTCTTTATCTTCTAATTCTACTTGCGCAATTGCAGTTTGACATTTAGGACACCAAATTGTTGGGGCTTCTTTTTGATAAGCCCTTTTCATTTTATACAATTCAATAAAACTCTTCTGACTTATTCTTTGACAATGCTCATTAATGGTAGTATAATAAACGTTAAAATCACAACTTATGCCTAACTTTTTCCAGTCTTGAATATATATGGGCCTAAGTTCCTTTTCTAAAGTATCCATACAAAGTTTAACAAATTCTTTTCGGGGCATATCTTTGGCCCTAACTTTTTTTAATTTTTGAACTAAAGTTTGTGTAGGTAAACCATTATCGTCAGTACCAAATGGTTGCAGGACATTAAACCCCCTCATCCGCTTATATCTAGCAATAAAATCTTGTTGGCTATTTCCAAAAGCATGCCCCATATGCATCTTACCAGAGATTGTTGGCGGAGGAGTATCTATAGAATAAATCTCTCTCTTTTTATCATTGGCATCAAAAGCATAAACCTTTTCCTCTTCCCAAAACTTCTGCAATCTTGGTTCTGCTTCTTTAGGATCATATCTCTTTGGAAGTTCCATTTCTTTAATAAGAGAACAAGCTTATTTAAAAAATAATCGTAAAAAATCACTCACTCATCTTCATCCCACTGGTATTACTCTCTTTCCAACCAGCCATTGTAATCCTAATAAACTCAGCCTTCTCTTGCATTTCTTTAATATTACGCGCACCACAATAACTTACCCCACTACTAAGACCTCTAACTAAGCCATTAATCACTTCACTCACTGGCCCCTTATAATCAACTAAATTAGAAACTCCTTCTACAAAAACATCTAATCTTTCCTTCACCAGTTTCCCCCGTTCATTTTCCTTCCTCAGATGACTACTTTGGTAGGAAGCACTTCCAAAATATTGTTTATAACGACGTCCATCTTTCATAATCACCATTCCAGGAGATTCATCAGTTCCTGCAAAAAAACTTCCTGAATAAATCGTTGAAGCTCCCCCAGCTATTGCTTTAGAAACATCTCCTGGATATTTTAATCCCCCATCTGCTGTAACTGGCACCCCATACTCTTTTGCCACAGCAACAACATCCATAATTGCAGTCAGTTGAGGAACTCCTGCCCCAGAAATAATCCTAGTACTACAAACTTGAGAAGGGCCAATTCCAACTTTTAACCCATCAGCTCCAGCTTCAATCAAATCTTTAGCAGCTTCTGCAGTAGCAATATTTCCCACCATGATATCTACCTTAAAATTTGCCTTTAACTCTTTTAATCTTTGAATTACAATTTCTGAATGCGCATGAGCAACATCTAATACCAATACATCTACGCCTGCACTCACCAGCTCTCTAGCTCGATCTAAAGTATCTTTAACACCTATTGCTGCACCAACTCTTAACCTTCCTTTTTCATCACGACAAGCGTCTGGCCACTGCTCTAAACGTTTGATATCTTTAGTAGTCATCAATCCTCTCAATCTTCCATCTTGCATCAATGGCAGCTTCTCAATTCGGTGTTGTCGTAAAACCTTCTTTGCTTCTTCAGTTCCAATACCATATGGGGCAGTAATCAATCTTTCTTTTGGAGTCATCACTTCTACCAATGGCTTTTCCCAATTCTCTTCAAACAAATAATCTTTAGAAGTAAATATTCCTACTAATTCTTCACCTTCTTTTACTAATAAACTAGTAACTCCATCATTCTTCATCTTTGATACTGCTTCTGTGACATTAGCACCTACGCCAATACACACTGGATCATCAATAACATAACTAGTACTATGTTTAACTTTCTTCACTTCCTCGACCTGTTCCCCTCTCGCGCCAAATTGATGTATTACTCCCAGTCCTCCTTCACGAGCCATTGCAATAGCCATCTTATGTTCGGTAACAGAGGCCATATTAGAACTAACCAAAGGAATATTCAATGAAACGTTTCTAGTAAATCTAGTTTTTATATCGGCTTCACTCCTAGAACTTAGAAAAGTCTTCTTTGGTACTAATAATACATTAGAATATGTTAGACCTAATTTCATCAAATCACCCAACAGATTAGTTTTTCTTTTTTGTTTATATAGATTTCTAGGGCAGAGTCTTTAAGTTTTAGAAAATTTTATATGTGGGGCGGCTTATTTTTAATCAAAAAACAATAAAGAGATTAACAAAATGAAAGAAATAGCATTTAGGAAAATATTGGGATATGACCCCACTCTTGGTGGGAAATTTTCAAGATATGGAGGATATTGTTTAATCACAGAACAAAAACAAGATCCAAGTATAATCAAACCAGAAAATGAAATTTTTGATTTTCCTAAAGATATTTATGGGCCTATTTTTTGCTCAAGCTTAAAGAGGGGAATTGATTCTGCAAGTTATGTCTGCATGAAAACAGGTTTAACCAAAGTGGTACTGCCAGAACTTAACGAGATTAATTTTTCTCTTGAAGATCTATTGTCCGAAGAAGAATATCTCGAACAAGGAAGTGATTTGGTTAGAAAAAGATTTGTTGAATATTTTGTGGAGGATAAATTTAAAGAAAAAAGAGGAAGTATTCAAGATAGAACTCATAATCTCTTAGCAAGATTTAATGTTCTTCCAGAAGGAAGACATTTAGCAATAAGTCATAGTTTTTTTATGAAAATATTTGAGGCATATAATAAAGAACCAACCCTTTTTAAGGAACCAGAGTTATTAGCAAATTATTTGGACCCCTTTAAAAAAATCTATATGTTTGGACAAGGGTTTGAATTAAAATTATGATTAAAAAACAAACTAATCTTTTTTTTTAAGTTAAATAAATTTCTAATGCAGAGTCTTTAAGTATCTAAAAATTTAAGTACTTTTTCTCTTTTCCTTCAATCATGACTAACTATTCTATTGGTTTATACAATCTTCGTCAACTCTCCCCAGATAAATGTAATTGCAATGGTCCCGGAGTAATTGACATGTTTAGAATAAAAAACAAAGAAGCCAAATATTATTTGGTTCATCGCGCCATTGGAAAAAACACCGGTTCTCAAGAACAAATTTACGCCACATCTCCCAATCAAAGCGATCTAGAAAAACTCATTCCCGATTTAGCTGAATCTCTTGCTGCTTGGCGCATGGAACAACACCTACAAGAAAGGAATCAAGACGCTTCTGAATATCTCGAAATCAAAGTAAAGGCTTCCCAACGTGTTGCTGATACTGCCGAATCTCTCCCTCAAGTCCGATTCGGAGAATAAACCACAAACTATTAATATAACCATTCTCCCTAAATCTTATGGATCTTTACACAGTAAAATATGCTCCCAAATCTTCTTCAGAGATCTATGGCCAACAAAAGGCAGTCTCAGAATTAAAAGATTTTATTAAAAACTATAAGACTCAATCCCAAAAAGCTACTTTAATTTACGGCCCCATTGGAGTAGGAAAAACATCTTCAGTTTATGCCTTAGCTAAAGAATTAGATTATGATCTCTTAGAAATTAATTCCTCAGATATCAGAAACCAAGCCAACATGAATTCTTTCCTCAATTCAGTTTTGGGACAACAATCTCTCTTTTTCAAACCAAAACTTATCCTCATCGATGAGATCGACGCCCTTTCAGGAGTTAAAGACCGAGGTGCGATTCCAGCCCTAACCAAAGCAATAACCAATTCTTCATTTCCGGTAATTATCACTGCCAATGATCCTTATAATCAGAAACTAAAACCGTTAAGAAAAACCTGTAAATTAATTGAGTTTCAAAAACTCCCTTACCAAATAATCTCCGATGCTCTTCAACATATTTGTGAACAAGAACAAATTAAATTTGAAGAAAAAGCTCTTAATAGTCTCGCCCGACAAGTAGATGGGGATTTAAGAGGTGCTCTTATCGATCTTCAGATTTGTTCAACAAACAAAAATTTCATCTTCCAAGACACTGTGGATCTTTCTGATCGTAAACGTACGGAAACAATCATCAATGCCTTAAGGGTGATTTTTAAATCTACCACTGTAGATAACGCTCTTCCTGCCTTGAACGACCTTGACATCAAACTCAATGAAGTATTTCTTTGGATGGATGCCAATCTCCCTAAAGAATATCTCGACCCAGTTTCCCTGGCCCGTGCGTATGAATATCTCTCTAAGGCTGATGTGTTTAATGGCAGAATTAGGAGACAACAACACTGGCGTTTCCTTGTTTACATTTATAATCTTCTCACTGCGGGAATCTCTTCAGCCAAGGAACAACGTAATCCCAATTTTACTCAATACAAACCCACCATGAGATTATTAAGAATCTGGCAAGCTAATATGAAACAAGCCAAAAAGAAAGACATTGCTGAAAAGCTTGCTCAAAAAACCCACACTTCAAAGAAAATAGCCGTACAACAAATTCCTTATTTCCAAGCCATGTTCAGAAAGCAACCCAATCTAGAACTAGCCGAAGAATTAGAACTAAGTAAAGAAGAAGTTGATTGGTTAAGGAAATAACCTTATCCAAAAAATTAATAAACCCCCCAATCAACCTAACTAAAATGACAATTACAACTAAAGAATTCGCAACTTTCCTTAAAAAGAAAGGTTTTATTTATCCTTCTTCAGAAATTTATGGTGGAGTTTCAGGACTTTATGATTACGGCCACTTAGGCACTTTGTTGAAACATAATTTTGAACAACAATGGCGAAATTTCTTCCTCAAATTAAACGACAATTTCTATGAAATTGAAACTGCCAACATTATGCATAAAAATGTCTTCAAAGCATCTGGCCACATCGACAATTTCATTGATCCTATTGCCCATTGTTCCAAATGCGAATTCTTTGAAAGAGCAGATCATTTAATTGAAGACAACACTAGAGAAAGAGCAGAAGGCCTCTCTCCAGAAGAATTGAAAGGACTCATCACCAAAAACAACATTACTTGTCCTAAATGTAAATCAGAAATCGGCGAAGTCTCCATTCTCAATATGATGTTTCCTTTACAAATGGGCGCAACCACCACCAACACTTCTTATTTAAGACCAGAAACTGCTCAGTCTCCTTATGTAAACTTCAAACTCCAATTTGAACTTCTCAGAAAAAAACTTCCCTTAGGTCTCGCATTAATCGGAAGAGCTTACCGAAATGAGATCTCACCAAGAAACTTAACCCTAAGGCAGAGAGAATTCACTCAAGCAGAACTTCAAATTTTCTTTAATCCTAATAAAATAAAAGAGCATCCAGATTTCAACACAATAAAAAATACTAAATTAAGAACTCTCCTAATAGAAGATCGTAAAAAAGGAAAAGTTGTTGAAAGAACTGCACAAGAACTCATTAAAGCTGGATTACCAAAATTTTACATATACCATTTAGCCAAGATCCAAGAATTCTACTTTGACGTCTTAAAAGTACCTAAAGAAAAATTTCGTTTCTATCAACTTAATGATTCTGAAAAAGCATTTTATAATAAATACCATTTTGATCTGGAAATAGAACTTAATGAACATGGGTTCACCGAAATGGGTGGCCTTCATTACCGAACGGATCATGATCTTAAAGGACATCAAAAAATCTCTAATCAAAAGATGGAAGTTCTTGACGAATCTACTGGGGAAAAAATTATCCCACACGTTCTCGAACTTTCTTTTGGTGTAGATCGACACTTGTACGCATTATTAGATATATCTTACGACCAAGACCAAGACCGTGGCAACACACTTTTACATCTACCTAACAAATTCGCCCCTTTTTTCTGCGCAGTGTTTCCTTTAGTAAAAAATAAACCAGAGATTACAGAAAAAGCCAAATCTATTTACAAAGAAATCAACAGCTGTTATTCTTGCTATTATGATGAAACTGCTTCTGTGGGAAGACGTTACGCCAGAGCAGACGAAATCGGAGTCCCTTTCTGTATCACTGTAGATTTTGATTCTTTGGAAGACAACTCTGTAACCATAAGAAACCGAGATTCTACCGAACAACAACGAATCAAGATTTCTGATCTAAAAAACAAGCTTTTTGAGCTTTATTTTAGTTAATTTTTCTAAATTTTCCTAGTGGCTAAGTCTCTTCTTTAAAAAAAACAAAATAAGTAAAAAAATAAGTAAAAAAGTTCACAAAAAGATAAGAAAAAAAGTTAACACAATAGTAAGTTTTATAAATAGCAAAAAAATATAACAAAAAGTAAGTAAAAAGTGACAACAATAATCAAACGTAAACTGTACACTCGGGGCTCTAGTTTTGAAACAACTATTCCTATGCCCATTCTATTCAAGATTAACAAATCAAAAAAACACAATGTCCTTTTCAAATATGATTCCAAGAAAGATAAATGGTATATAGAATTCGAGGAAACAAAAGATAAATAAACAACTAACAACATGAACAATAAACGAGGGAGTGTGATGGAAAAAAGAGGATCGGTAACTGCATTAGCATTACTTATAGCTACACTTTTAGTTGTTACAGCGGGCGCTCTCTTTTTTAGTAACTCTGAGCTTACAGGAGCAGTAGTGGTAGGAAAAGCTTGTGAAATAAACATAACTTCTGATTATGTTGTTGGTCACGATTACGAATGTAATTCTTCTTATGGTTTTGGAATCACCACCAGTGATATAACTTTGGACTGTGCAGATCACAAAATCTCTTGTGTAGATAACTGTACTGACAAATATGGAGTTATCATTTATGCAGGAGTAGATCAAGTAACCATTAAGAACTGTGAGTTGTGGAACTTTACCGACAACATCCACATTGGAAATGTAAAAGAAGATAATTCTTCTACAGATAACCACACATTATTATACAATTCCCTCTACGAAGCAACCAATGCCAACCTCTTCCTCTTCAATTCTAGTTACAATAATATTTCCAATAACACCTTGGATGGAAACGAAGGTGGCAGCACTTCTACTTTTAACATGTACTTAGGCCCAGGAAATTATTCCACTATCTTTACTAACTACTTTAACGATTCTACTTATGGAATCTATCTTGCTAACACTACCAACACCACTTACAACAACACCATTTACAACAATTACTTTAGTAACACTAACAACGCTTATAACAACAACACTGTTGCTTCTTTCAACAACTTTTGGAACCTCTCCAAAACTCTTGGAACCAACATCATTGGCGGACCATATCTTGGAGGGAACTATTGGTCGGATTATCTGTTTGGCGATACTGACGGAGACGGACTAGGAGAAAATCCTTATTCAATATCCCTTCTGGGAATAGATTATCTTCCCCTAGTTAATGTTGCTGGAATATGTCCTA
>JABHWJ010000024.1 GCA_018657845.1 Candidatus Woesearchaeota archaeon
CACATTTTCAGAAGGAAGCGACCTTGAGTCCGAATCTCCAGTAGGAATATCTATTACTTTAACACCTGCCAGAGAAGAACAAGTAGTTATAGCTCTTCAGAAAAGCGGAACAGCAAACGCAGAAGATTTCACAGTTCCTTCGAAGGTAACTTTCGCTCCAGGAGAAACTATTAGAAACTTTCAATTAAATATATTTGATGACGAAGAAGTAGAAGAAGACGAAACCATCATTTTAACCTTAGAAGTTCAAGAAGGGGATGTAGAAACAAACCAAAACAACAAGTACCATCACACAATCTTAAATGATGATGAACTTCCCCAACTTACCGGATGGACACCTAAACTTCTAACTAGCCTAGATAACAACATCGCTTTGATCTGGAAGAATAATCAAGAACCTAATTGGTTTGTTCAATTTGACTATCTTGATAATTCTCAACCTATGATAGAAGTAGATTTTGGCCCTTACGCTAATTATGAGGTACAAAAAGTACAAGTTAGCCCTTTAGGAAAAAGATATTGGTGGGCTCTTTGGGCTAGTGAAAATAATTACCAAGGTCTTTATCGCCAAGATAAAAATGGCAACCGCATTAAGGTAAAGAAATGGAGACCAAATACTCGGAGAGAAATCAAAGACTTTGCAGTTCTTGGAGAAAATCCATATGTAGCTTTCCAATACAATTATCGTGATCGTCTTTTTGTTCTAAAGCTAAATCATAATGGAAAGAAAATAACAAGAAAAAGAATCAATTCTCCAAACTATAAGGAAGACTGGGAGATGAAGTTCATTGCTTCGGACAACTCTAACTCTCTCAAAGTACTTTGGGAAGAAAAAGAAGGAAACTTTCAAGTATGGAATTTAAACCCCACTACTCTAAAAAAAGAAAGTAGCACTTCTTTTAATCTAGAGGGATTTACTGCTCTTGACTTAGAGATTCTTGAAGAACAAGCCCTAATTTTGTTAAGTGAAGAAGAATCTACCTCAATCCACAACGGAGAAGAAATTCTTGATTTAGAAATTCCTAATGGGTGGGAAGCAACAGGCCTAGAAGTAACTTCTGACAACAAAGTTCACCTGCTACTTTCTAACGAGTTTGGACAAGCAAGAGTATGGCAACTAAATCAAGAAACAGGAGCACTAGAATCTTTTAAGGAGTATTCTCCTTAATTTTTTTCTTTTTCTTAATTTTATAAAAAAAGTAGCCCCGCCAGGATTCGAACCTGGGTCCATGCCTCCAAAGGGCACGATGCTAGTCCACTACACCACGGGGCTGTTATCAAGTCTCTAATTTTATAATTGATTTATAAAATTTTCCAACCAAATGTACCAAAACTTATAAAAACCCTAAAAAATTCATTTAAGTATGGCCCTTGAACAATTAGTCGCTCAAGCGCCACCGTCTGAGGTGGTAACTTTCTTTCAACCATTAGTGGATGCTCTCAATCCATTCTTAGGAGCAATCAGTTGGCTAGTTGGAGGAATCTTTGGATTATATTTAATCATGGTTATTGCTAGAATCTATTATGAAAGAAAAATGGTTAAGATTCTCAGAGATATTCGTTATGATCTAGATCAATTAAATTTCCACAACGGCCTTAAAACATCTAAACAGAGAAAAGGATCTTTGTCCAGAGCATATAGAAAATTAAAAGAATCCTTACATAACTTTAACATTAAACGTTTTACTAAAAAACAACAAAAAAATGAGTAAGATTCTGATAAAAAAAGAAGTATTCAAAAAACTCCCTAAACTAAGGGTATCTTTTATTCTTGTTCGAGGAATTAACAATAGATCTAAATTAAAAGAATCCAAACAATTACTTCAGGAAACCGCAGATCTGGTTAAACTTATTTTTAACAAAGAATCCCCTAAAACTCATCATTTAATTCAACCATGGACAGCTGCCAAAGAACATTTTGGAGATAAGGCCCACCATTACCACACCGCCTTAGAGAATCTTTTACAAAAAACAATTAAAAATAAAAAAATCATTTCTTCGGATGTCTGCACCAACCTCACTAACTACCTTTCCCTAAAACATCTAGTCCCTTTAGCCATAGATAACCTTGATAAATTACAAGGAGATTTAATTTTTCAATTAGCAAAAAAGAAAAGTAAAAAAACAACCTTAAAAAACCTACAAAAAGGAGATCTTTACTATCAAGATGACAAAGGCATCTTAGGAACAAAATTGGACAGTTGGAAGAACAAAAAAACCTCCCCTAACAAATCTTCAAAAAACATCATCCTTCACATCGATGCTCTCCCACCAACCACAAATCAAAAACTAAATGATATAACTAAAGAAACTGCTAAACTAATAGAATCGTTCTGCGGTGGAAAAGCATCTTACTTTATCCTATATCAAAACAAAAATTCTCATAAACTTTAATAAGGACCTTTGTTTTCTATATGAACATGGATTTCCAACAAGAAATAATCAAACTCTTAGTAAAGGAAACTAAGCTTAAGAAAGAAGAGATTATTCCGCTTATCTCAATCCCGCCAGATCCAAAACTAGGAGATTATGCTTTCCCTTGTTTCAAATTAAACAAGAACCCCAAAGCAGCAGCAGAAAAATTAAAACAAAAAATTTCCTTACCAAAATTTCTCCAAAAAATAGAAACCGTTGGACCATACTTAAACTTCTATCTCAACCAAACCACTATTGCTAAAGAAACATTAACTAAAATTCAAAAAGAAAAACAAGACTATGGAAAAGGAACAGAAAAAAGTAAAATTGTCATCGAATATTGCGGCCCCAACACCAATAAACCATTACATTTAGGCCACGTGAGAAACATGGCCTTGGGTAACAGCGTCTACAAAATTCTCAATTTCAGTGGGAACAAAGTTCATCCCGTAAATATAATCAATGATAGGGGAATCCATATCTGTCAATCAATGATTGCTTATCGGAAGTGGGGTAAAAATAAACAACCAAACAAGAAAGGTGATCATTTTGTTGGAGATTATTATGTTCTCTTTTCAAAGAAAGCAAAAGAAGATGAAAAACTAAAACTAGAAGCCCAAGAAACCCTCTTAAAATGGGAACGCAAAGACAAAGCTACTTTAGAACTTTGGAAAAAGATGAACCACTGGGTATTAGAAGGATTTAAAGAAACATACAAAAGATTCGGAATCAGTTTCGAAAAAGAATATTTTGAATCTAAATATTATCACAAAGGAAAAGATATTGTTTTAGAAGGATTCAAGAAAAAGATTTTCGAAAAAGACGAAACTGAAGCCATCTACGCAAACCTAGAAGCTTTCAATCTTCCCAATAAAGTCCTCTTAAGAGGCGATGAAACATCTGTATATATAACTCAAGATTTATACCTAGCTCACCAACGTTATCAAGATTTCAAGTTCAATAAGTTACTCTATGTAGTGGCTTCCGAACAAAGAACCCACTTCAAACAATTATTCAAAATCTTAGAACTCCTAAAAAAACCATACGCAAAAAACCTTCATCATTTAAGTTATGGTTTAGTCAACCTTCCTTCTGGAAGAATGAAATCCAGAGAAGGAACTGTTGTTGATGCAGACGATATCATGGATGAGACTTCACAATTAGCAGAAAAAGAAATCACAAAACGTCACAAAAACCTAAACAAAAAAGAAACAAAAAAACGTGCCGAAATAATCTCTTTAGGTGCAATCAAATTTTTCATGTTAAAAAATGATCCTACTAGGGACATCGTTTTCAATCCCGAAGAATCGCTTAGCTTCGAAGGAGAAACTGGGCCCTATCTTCAATACACTCACGCTCGTGCTTGTAGCATATTAAGAAAAGCCAAAAACACCCCTTACTCAAAAGTAAAATTCGATCAATTAAAACTTGCCGAAGAATTAGCAGTGATTAAATTACTTTACAACTTCCCCCAAATAATTAACAAAGCCTCTCACACATACAAACCATCCCTTATTGCCCAATATTTAATCTCTTTAGCTCAAGCTTTCAACGAATTCTATCACAAATGTCCAGTAATCTCAGAAAGAGATGAACAAATGAAAGCAAGATTACTCTTAGTAGACTCTGTAAAACAAGTCCTCCAAAACGGACTCGACCTACTTGGAATTCAAGCTCCCGAAGAGATGTAAAAAATAAACTTAAACAACCCTATCTTTCAACTCTCCTAATAATCTCTAATCCTTGGAATTAAATCAAAACTTTGTCTATTTCTTTCAGGAAGAATAGTATGTAAATCTTTAAATGGCGTAGTCCAAAGATGGTAACTACCCTCGTCTCTTAAAGCAGCCAATAAAAGATCTTCCCCTTTTCCAGAAAGTACTCTTTCTAGTGAATCTTCATTTAAAAGAAAATAGTTTACTTGTAACTGAGAGAGTATTGAGTCTTGAGCAATTCTCTGCTCAACCTCTTCTTTAGAAGCATAAGAATTACAATTCCCTTCATCATATCTTTTTGCTCTAACACAATGGCCTCCAAATAACCGAGAGTTATCTCCAATTTGCACTTTGTTTAAATGGTCTGTCAATAAATCAGTAATTATTCCTCCTGCTTCCTCGATCATAATTGGAGTACTATTAACTCCATAAAGACCAGCAGGATTAGTTCCCTCACCTAAAACACCATTGGGTTTCAATGAGTTTAATAAATCCCAAATTAAACCAACCGTATTATTATGGGTAGCATCTTTTACAATATTTAAAAGTACGCTCCCCGCATATACAAAATCAAATTCTCCGACATGATTTTGAGAATAATTACCCATCTCTGCATTAATGGGAATAATACTTGCTCCCCCTTTTGGCTTTCTGAAATATCCATCTTCCATAAACTGATTAGGATCAATTCCAGCAAATTTTAATTCTTCTAAACCTTTAGCTAATTCCTGTGGGTCAATTAAATCAGTATTAATCATAGGAGAACCATCATTGTTTTGATTACAAATTACCTGAACCAACTCTTCCAAATTAACTCTCTCTCCACCAACTAAACTTTTTAACACAGAATATATTTGGGGATTTATATCAACTGCATAAATAGTACTTTCTTCAGGAAGAAGTTGTGCAAAATAGATTGGCTCTAAACAGCCAGCACCTACTTCTAAAATTTTTTTAGGAACTTCTGGCAAAGAACCCAATAAAAGTCGTAATTCAGAAGCATGCCTCCCAATATGAGAAAAAGTAGATGCATTATTAAAAACTTTAATTTCCATTTTCATGACATTCCAGATTAATATTTATTTTATCCTTCAATTCTCCCAGATTATCAATAATCCTCTCGTCACCCAAACCCACAGACAGGAATTCTTCTCTAGAAGTATTCCCACTTACTACCCCAATAAACTTCAACCCTGCAGCCTTAGAAGCCACATAATCATCTGGATGGTCTCCTACAGACAATACCCAACTTTTATCAATTCCTTTTTCAGATAAAGTCTTCAATGCTAAATTAAATGCCTTCGCACTAGGTTTTCTATCTTCTTTACTCTCTGGAGAAAACAAGAATGAAAATTCAGGATAACCTGCTTGTTCCAATCTTTCAGAGGCCATCCGAATCCGATTTGTCACAATTCCTTGCAACAATCCGTTCTCCTTCAACGCTTTAACGACCTCCACCCCTTTATCCACACCCAAATAATGCATAGACTTCGCCCTTTCCCGATACCTCTTCAAAATCAAACTCCACAACGGTTCTTCTCTTACATATCCAATTGGATTCTGGAACAAGTTAGCAAAGATCTCCTCAAAAGGAAGATTCAATTTTTGTATCTTGGCAACCTCATCTACAGTGGGAATTACAAAGGGAATATCTTGTCCCACTTCCAATGCTGTTTTTCTAATCAAATCAAGAACAAAGTTATTTGTTGCAATTAAAGTATTATCTAAGTCATAAATTACGGCCTTAACTTTCTCGTCCCCAAAATTCTCCCCAGAATCAACTGATTTATTTTCCTCCAATTTCCATCTTCCAGGAATTACAATTGTCTGTTCTCGTTCAGGACCAACACTGATTACAGAAATCTCCACGTTGCCGAGCTCTTCAATCTTACCCAAATAATTTCGTACGTTAACTGGCAATTGATTGTATTCTTTCACAGAAGTAATATCTTCAGTCCAACCAGGCATCTCAATAAATTCATGGGGGACACAACGTTCTAACAAAAATCCATCGGCAGGAAAATCTTTAATGATCTTACCAGTAAAATATATCTCTCCATTAAAAGTTTTCTGAGGGCCAAGGTATTTGTAAGAGTTACAAATCTTAATCTTTTCTAACCCAGTTAAAACGTCTAATTTGCTAATAACTATTTTTGGACCGTTAATCAAAGCAGTATGTCTAGTTAAGACTGCATCAGGCCAACCACAACGCCGAGGCCGACTGGTAGTAGAACCAAACTCGTGTCCTTTCTCTCGCAAATAATCTCCCACTTCACCAAATAGTTCTGTAGGAAAAGGCCCAGTACCTACCCGAGTAGTATAAGCTTTAATTATACTATAAGTAAGATCTAATTGTGGTAAACCTAAGCCGGTCTTCAAACCCCCAATAGAAGCGTTAGAAGAAGTTACAAAAGGATAAGTCCCATGGTCCACATCTAACAAAAGTCCCTGTGCACCCTCCAACAAAATACTTTTTCCATCTTGGATTTTTCTTTCTAACATCAATCGAGTATCAACAAAATGTTTCTTTAACTCCATACCCAAATCGTAATAAACATCAACAAAAAATTCAGTTAATTTATCTAAATCAACCTCGTGGCCCAATCCATGAAGTTTCGCCCTCCATTTATCGAAGAAAGAATCTTCAGGAAGAGAAGTTCTTAATGATTCCATAATGACTCTATCTTCATTTCCATGCAACTTTTTGAAAGAACCAAATTTTTCCCAGACATGTAAACCAATTTTTCTTTGTAAAATTTCTTTGTCCAGTAAATCATTAGTTCTAACTCCAGTATAATAAGCCTTATCTGCATAAGTCGGCCCAATACCTCTGCCAGTAGTTCCAATGTTCTTTTCGCCTTTAGATTTTTCCTTATAATTATCCAAGATTTTATTGTAAAGTAGAATTACATGTGCCCTTCCAGAAATATAAAGATTGTCAACAGTATGTCCTCTTTGTTCCAATGTATGGATCTCTTTCAAAAGCATCATTGGGTCAATAACCATTCCATTTCCAAGAAGACAATCAACATTCTTCCAAGTTATTGCAGAGGGAATCAAATGAAAAATATGTTCCTCTTCACCAACCTTTACAGTGTGTCCAGCATTATTGCCCCCAGTTCCCCGAGCAGAAACATCAAAGTACTTAGCTGCCCAATCTACAATTTTTCCTTTTCCTTCATCTCCCCACTGCCCACCAAGGATAGCAACTATTTGGTTTTTCTCCCCATTACCTTCTTTAGAAACCTTCTGTTCTTCTTCCTTTTCTCCTTTAACGTCTTTTTCCTTAAATCGTTTCCAATTATCAACAGCCAGATCTACTAATCGAGTAGATAGGCCAATATAATTCTCTGGCCTCAAACTCTTTAATTTTTGTTTAACTTCTTCTCTAATTTCTAAACCATTAACAAACCAATGTAATTCTTCCACAGTGCAATGTTTTCCTCGAGAGAAATCTTTCAACAATTCATATGGTTGAGAGTAACCTTCTTTCCTCAATAAGGTCTGCACCGCTTCAGTTAAGATACTCCCATAATCTTCCACTCCAAATAACATCTTTCCACGATCTACTGTTAACCGATCCAATTCTTCCACTACATGTAAAACTGCAAGATATGAATGAGCCACCCCTACGCCGATAGCTCTTTGTGCTTCATGATCAGAACAATCTCGTTGTAATCTAGATGCTTGCAACTTATTAATGAATCCAACTAGTTTGGCATTTGCTTCTACTGTGCTCCCTTCTGCAACTTCCACTCTCCAAGGATTAATCTTATGGGGCATTGTAGAAGATCCAACTTCGTGAACAATATTTTTCTGAACCAAATAACCAGAAGAGATATACATCCACAAATCTACCGCCAAATCACGTAAAATATTATTAATACTTATCAAACGACTAAATAACTCAGTTAAACCATCATGGGGTTCAATCTGAGTGGTATGCAAATTTGGTTCAAAACCCAACTTAATAATAAAATCTTCTGCGAATTTAATCCAATCAATTTCAGGAGCAGCAAATTGTTGTGCAGCATGATTGCCCACAACCCCATTAATCTTTGCGGGTAATTCTAAACTCTCCAACCCCACCAACTCTTTCCTCAATCTTTCTAAAAAATTAGCCATCTCTTTTCCAAAAGTTGTTGGAGTTGCTGGTTGTCCATGAGTTCTACTTAACATAACTGTGCTTTTTTCATTTTCGGCGTGGACACAAAGTTTATCTAACAATTCAACCAATGCTGGAAGGTAACAAGTTTTCAACCCACCTTTAATCATATAATTATGGGCAAGGTTATTACAATCTTCGGTAGTCAAACCAAAATGAACCATCTCTAACACATCACTAAGAGAATTTTCTTTCATTTTCATTTTAAGAAAATATTCGACTGCCTTAAAATCATGATTTGTCGGACCAATCCCATTATATCCAAATCTATCCAAATCTTGGATCATCTGCGCATCCTCTAATGAGAAATCATCAACTAACCTTCTTAAGAATCTCTTCTCTTCTTCAGTAAAAGTTCTCATTGCCTCAAAGTTACTTAATTCAGATAAAGCAATTGCGTATTCAATTTGCATCTGGAGACGATATTTAAACAGAGCAAACTCAGAAAACCATTCTGATAATGGTTCAGTCATTATTCTATGTCTCCCATCTATTGGAGAAATAGCTTTTAGAGAATGTAAATTTAGATCTTTTGATTGCATAACTCTCACCCTTTTTTTTATTATAAAAACAAAAGTAACTAATCCTTCCCATTTATATTAATTTCCAGATTATAAAATACCTTTTCAAGGAAGATTTTTAAATGCCCGAGAAGAACAGAATCAGTATGAGGAAAGAAGCATTAACTAAGTTAAAACAACATTTAGATAAAAAGACATAGTATTCTTTTTCCCAATTTCCTCATTTCTTTCACTTTTTCTGCAAAAATTTAAATATTTCGACCACTTTCATCCAACATGCCCCCTGTTTCTAGAATTGATGCTAAAGATCGAGCTATCTTGTACAATCTTGACAAGAACGCTCGTCAATCCAATTCCGCTATTGCCAGAAAAACAAGATTATCCAAAGAAGTAGTCAATTACCGTATCAAGAATCTTATTGCGAATAAAATAATTAATGGGTTCTTTCCAATAGTTAATAGTTCTAAATTAGGATATGTGATTTACAGAGTTTTTATTCGTTTTCAAAACGTTGATATTGAAAAAGAAAAAGAGATCATCGAATTCTTAAGAAACCTAGATCAAGTTACAAATACGGTAGTTTTAGATGAAAGATATGATCTGGCAATTTTTATCTGGGCTAAGGATGTTTTTAGGTTTAAAGAAATCTTTGAACAAATAATAACTGCACAAGGGAGATTTTTTCAAGAATGTTTTGTCACTGCCATAACCAATCGCCATTTTTTCCTTCATAATCATCTTTTTGGAACCACTGATCTTAATGAAAGAATAATTGGGGGTCACTTCGAAGAAACAAGTTTAGATAAAACCGATTTTTCTATTCTTTGCTATCTCTTTAAAGATGCTCGCACGCCCTTGCTTAATATTGCTAAAAAAATTAACGTATCTCCAAATACAGTAAAACAAAGAATTAAACAGATGGAAGAAAAGAAAGTTATTGTAGGCTATCGTGCAGATATCAACTCCAGCCAATTAGGTTACCAACACTATAAAATCTTTCTCCATTTGGTTGATGTAAGTCCTGAAGTAAAATCAAGATTAAAAGAATATCTTAAATTAAATCCACCAGTAATTGCCATAACTGAAGCAGTAGGCAGAGCTGATTTGGAATTTCAAATCCAAGTAAAGAATAGTTTAGAACTTCGCCAGCATTTAGGAAAATTAAGAACTTATTGTGGAGACCTAATCAGATATTACCGCACGACGCAAATTAATAGGGAGTACAACATGAAATGTATAGCTGAAAACTGCCTCAAAAATTTCTAATTATGTATTTACAACATATACATTTTAATACTCTTTCATCGAAAGATTTATATATTTTAATAAATATAATTAGCTTTGCCTTTAGCGAGGTTTGTTAGGAGAAGGGACTCGTTCCTTTTTCTAACTTTTTTCTAAGATTTTAATACAACCCCCCAATCTAATTAATTTAATCAGATCAACCATTCCCAACATCAAACCCAAATTTTCTTTTCTGTTTTTGTACTCGGTCATAATCATTTATCACTTTCATCAACAAACTATCTGTGACTGTAGGAATATCTTTCACTATTGGATTTTCAATACAATCCCGGATACATTGCAACGATGCTCTTTTCAAAACTTCAGTAATGTCTGCTCCAGTCATCCCCACATCATACATTCTTCCAGATATATTCTCAATTTCACTCACACAATAAATCTGTCGCTCTGCTTTCCTTTCTCTGACTCCCATCTGTTTTACAAAAATATCTTCCACTCCAGCTAAGGTAGGTTTAGGAATTTCAATTAAATAATCAAACCGTCCTGCCCGTAGCAAAGCTGGTTCAATACTCTCCAAATAATTAGTTGCTGCAACAAAAATTAAACCTTCATTACTGCCCATCCCATCCATAGTTCTTAACCAAACATTTACACACCGGTCAATAACTTCATGCCCTACATTCCGCCCCTTCTTTCTAAACATCTGTTCTGCTTCGTCAACAAAAACCATCACCTTTGTTCCAGAATCTTCATATGTTTTTTTAGCCATCTTGAGAGCATTATTAAGATTCTTTTCAGCCTTACCTACATATTCGCTTATAATCGTGCTTAAAGGAATTTCTAAGAACCAACAGCCCAGTTCATTAGACATTGCTTTAGCAATCATAGTTTTCCCACAGCCAGGAGGACCATACATCAACAACCCCTTGGGTGGAGTCTCCCCAAAATGAGTATATGTTCCTGCATGGGTCATTCCATATTCAAAATGTTTTATTTTGTAAAGAACATCATCCAACCCACCGACGTCATTATAAGAAGTTTCTTCTTGACTAACAACTATCTCAATTGAAGGATCTCCTGCTTCCTTTTCCTCTAATTTCTTTCTATAATGGTCAATAGCATTTCTTTGTTTCTTTATAATCTCAGATTGCAATAATAACTCGCTCACAAATTTATCTATTATTCTGTCCTTCTCATCACTAGAAATATAAAATTCTCCAGGAATTTTCTTGTTCGGATCTTCGTCTTTATTTGTCATTTTAAAAAACCAAGTTATGCACATAATTCATTGATTCCAAAACCCAATACGCTCCCACACCATACATTAAATGACTCCCCTTAACTTTTCCCTGTTCACCCAATCGCCCAGCCCCGTAAACAGATAACAAAATCCCAAAAACTTTAGGAATAGCCAACCCATAAACTGGACTTCCAAAATACTCTTGAGTGAACTCAACCAAGGGATTACTCTCCAAATTCAACCCCTGCTCTTTCATCTCATTAAAACCCAAATAAGTATTAATCAGGGCTGAGTTGATTACAAAAGTAATTGGAACCGTTTTATCAATAATTTTATCTAATGTATTTTTCATCTCTCAACTCAATGCATTTCTTTTGAGTATTCTTTTTTAGATAAGATGTAGATCTCTCCATCAGGAGTATAAACACAACCCAAATTATTTCCCAATAAATAATTAGCAAAGTCTTCATAGTCTAAGGAAAGTTCCATCGCTCCAATTTCTGTTTTCATATCTAGACCGATTACACCAAATTCATCAATCGCTTCTTTTAAAGACCCACAAGTTTTCTCTTCCATTTTTATGCCTCCTTTATTTTATCTATGCCCCATATCTTCGTTCTAGCTATATCCTGGAAAGAAAGTGTGGTCTACTCTCTGCACGCCATTCCCATTATACCACACATCCATTAATCCAAAACCCAAATGGGCCGGAATTTTTTTACCCCTCATAAAAGGAGTCTGTCCACATAAAGTTCCACACTCAACCCCAAATATGTTTCGATTCCACATAGTTAAGTGCTTATGGTAATGTCCAGACAAAATGATGCTTGGTTTTTCTCCCCCAGTCATACTCTCCATTAATTTCTGCATCTTATATGAAACTGCATAAGCTGTCCCATCCCTACCATGAAACAATTTCATTGTTACTTTTGGTGCCAAAACTACATCAGCTTCCATTTGTCCCAAGAAGTGATAATTATCAACCTTCTCTTCCAACTGTTCACCAACTATTAATCCTGCATTGTTCTTTTTCACATACCATTCATCATGGTTACCATCAATGGCATAGAATTGCAGTTCTTTAAATGATCCAAATAACTCTGCAGCATAATTTACTTGCGCAGAAAATCCAATATGAGATAGTTCATAAATATGGCCATCTCTTCCACTCATTCCTTCTAATATATCTCCCGGAAGATAAACCGTATCTATTCCTTCTTTCACATATGTTCTACAAGCCTTCACAAACAAATCTTCTCTAAATTCTTTGTGGCCAATGTGTGAGTCCGACATATAACCAAAGCGCGCATGATTTTTTGGATAATGGTGTCGATGCTTCTTAATGGCCGATCTATCAGTTCCTCCAAGTTGCCGAATTAATAATCTTCTTTCTTGGTCAGTTAGATTTTTTAAGATTTTTACCAAACCTTCGTCTGTTTTTTCTTTATCTTTTCCATCCTCTAAATTTTCCATTTTTTTCACCTCTAGCGATTTAATGTACTACAACCTCTCAATGGGAAAAGAAGGACTTGACAACTCCGAGGTTGGCAGGGAATTATTACAAGTCCTTTTCCCCTTACTTCATTTTGAATTTTTACTCTCAACAATCTCTCCCACATTATGTATTATGTAATCTGTTATGTCCCGAATAAAACTAGAACCGTTACCCATCCCCAACCCCGAATTCTCTCTGTGTAATGGTCCCCCTGCCTGGTGGATAAGATACGAATCGATAAGTCCCATCCAATAAAACTCTCCATTTCTCTTTACAAAAAAAGGCCCTCCAGAATTCCCAGGATTTACAGTTAAGTCCAAAATTTTTCTATTGTATGAAGGTACAAACAAATTATTGATTTCATCTCTAATCGCCATCCCTCTTTGATACTTGCCAGGATTAGCAACAATTCCTTTTGTGACTGCATTAAACATCCCCAATGGATAACCTATCAAATAAACCTCTTCACCATACTTCAAATTATTAGAATCTCCCATCCACTCTCGATCTAAAACCTTTAACTTTGCCGGAGTTCTCAATATTGCCAAATCTAACTTCTCAGATTCCCAAACCAATTCTAAAGAAATATCATCTGCAGTATTTTTATCTCCTCCATAATCAACAATAGATGGCGCGATAGAAACTTTTCTAAAATTACCCCCATTGACATATATTTCTTCATCTCCCATTAAATGCTGATTAGTAATTATGTAAGAATAATTTCCTTCTTCTTGGTACGCTAAAGCAGAACCAGAAGCAATTTGTGTTAATCTTTTTCCATATGGATCTTCGTAAACTCTTTCTGTTCTCACACAATAAACACTCTCAACTAATTCTCCTAAAGAGTTTGTTTTTTCTACTTGTTCTATTTTTGCAGATCCCATTAAAGAATTTACTTGTTGAGGCACACAACTTCCATTCACTCCATAAAGCAAGCTAGCTGCCACCACCAAATTAACTAATTTTCCCATTTTTGTTTATAGAACGCGCCTTACCCTTAGCGAGGTTGTAAAGACAAGTTCCCTCCTCTTTGTTTTTTTAAGAAGTCAGAAGAATTTTCGTTCTTCATTAACTTCTTTTTTTCTTTCTCTTATCTTTTTCTTTTCAATTATTTTCATTCTTGGATAACAATCCAATCAACCCTCTTTTTTGAGGATCATCAACTTCTTTTTTTGAGCGTAATTTACTAGCAAAAATATATGCATAGCAAGACCCCGCCAACCCTCCCATCACTGTAGCCTTAGGGTCTCCTGCCAGATAATAACCAATTGCCAAAACTCCTGCAATAGTTCCTAAAATCGGCAGGGCCTTCCTAGCAGCTTGAGCTCCATCGCTTTCACTCAAAACATCTCCTATGAGAGAATTCAATCCCATAAAGATAGCTCCTCCAGCAGGAAACACCTTTAACATTGACGGTTCATATGCTGCTGCCAAGATTAACATTCCTGTACTAGCTATGTCTAATCCGGCAGCGTACCACTCGTATAGGTTATCTCTGGGATTACACTCTCTTGAATAACTCCTCAAAGAGTTCTCTACACTTTTTTCTAATCCCATCATTTTTTCTTTCTTGCCCTCCTCCTTAAATTCGGAAGAGAACTCACTATACTTATTTTTAGGTCTTTCCCATATCATTTCTAATTAGCGAAGAACTATCTTGCCGTTAGCGAGATTTTGCAAGGAAGAGTTCTCCTCGTCAATGTTTTTATGTTACTGTCTATCAATTAAATCCTAAGTCGTTCAGTTTATTAAACTCTCCTCTGAGATATTTTATCAATTTGCAGTTTTAAGAATAAGTAATTTTTTTGAAGAAGTATAATCTTTTATTTTTCTGCGTAGCCTAATCCTTTAACTTGCAGCGTTGTTGGACACCATGCCAGAACTCCAACATTTTTCATGTCAAATTTCTTTCCATGTTTCTCAAATATTTCATTTTCATCAAGAAGAGCCACCATCCCCTCTATGAACTGAGCAAAATTTGAAAAATATTTACCCCAAACTCCTGAATACTTTTCTTCTGCTCTTCCTGAAGTCTCTGGATGAATATAAGTAAAGTCATCAAGATCTAATCTTTCTGAAAGTATTGCATCGGCTGTATGAGTTTTAAGATTATTTGTACCATAAAATAATTCTCCGTTTGGATTTATAACTCTTAAGGCTTCATCAAAGGCTTTACTTTGATCCCAAAAATACATGGAAGCTTCAAAACAAGTCACTAAATCAAATTTATCTGTCCATTCCTCTGGAAGTATTTCTGCCAAAGCCAATCTAAAATCAATCGTTTCTATCCCCTCATGATTTATATTTGAAACCCCATAACAATCAACAGAATCTCCATATCTATTTTGTAAATCTTTTAGAAAAACTGCTTGTCCACACCCAACATCTAATACTTTTGCAGCTCCATTTCTTTTTATTCTCTCATCTATAATCTCTACTAGTGAAGAACCAGCCATCTCAGTATATGATTCTAATCCTCGGTCCCATTTACCATAGTCACTAAGAAAATAATCCTGTATTGCCTCATTAGACATTGTCTCAAAATCATTGGGCTTATATCTTGAAAATGTAGATGCTATCCAATAGCTTGTAAGTTCATGTAAATCTTGTCCACTAATTTCACGTTGCCCCAAAGATTGTAATATCTGATTTTTTAGATAACTTTCCATGATCCCAATTACTTTACTACTTTCTCCTTTTGACAATTCAACTGGTCTGTCTACCATAATTGTATTTGCAAAATAATACTTTATAAGTGTTTCTAATTGTTTGCTACTCCTTGGTAAAAACAAAAACATTTAAAAATACCCCTCTAAAAACAAACCTATGACAAAACTAACTATCTTATGTCAACAAAGCGGAGGATGCATGGGCTGCTGTGGCCATGATTTCATTTCCAAGGAAAAAATCAAAGAAGCAATAGTTCTTAATAATCGAGAGTTTGAAGATTATTCTCCTTACACTAAAGACAATTTAATCCTCTTCCGTGATCGCGCCCATAAGAACCAGCTTCGTTGGGGAGTTTGTCTCAACCTTATCGAGAAAGACAACCAGATTTTCTGTCCCCTTCACCCTCTTTTAAACAACAATGTAGATCTTCGCGAAAACCATTGTGCTATCAACCATATGTGTAAAACTGCTCAAGAATTTGAAACTTGGAACAAAGAAAAACAACAACAATTTCTAAACCTAATAAAAGAAAAAAATATGGATAACCTTGATTATTCTCTCGCCATTGACCAGGAGATTTTATTAAAAGAGTTTAAAGAAAAAATATCTAACAATAAATAATCAAACCAGTTTAAACCTTCTCAATAAATAACCAGCAAAAACAATTTCAAATAGAGATGCCAACAATCCAATAATATTTAATCCCCATAATACCATCCCCCCCAAAACCCCAGTTATTACTAATATTAATCCCAACATAAAAAAAACAAAGTAACTAACTAAATAGTAAATCGGTAAAACCAAAGTTATCTTTTCTAACTTGTCTTGCATAAAATGGACTAGGACAAACAGATTATATATGAAAAATACGAACGCAAATCCAGCTATGATCAAACCATACATTGGAGAATAACTTCCAAAAAAATTCAAGCTGGCATCAATAACACCCAAGATTCCAAACAATAATGCAATTATTAGATAAACCTGCAAAAACCTCTTTTTATTTTCCATGAGCTCCATAAATATTTCTCCCTTTATATTGTTTTTCAATAATTAATTTAAATGAGTTCATTTTTGTTAACCAATTATGAACTTAATAAAAATTAAATATTCATCAACAAATCAAGAACTCATCAAGACTCCAGAAATTATTGTTCAACAATTTTCCAAACCCCAACTTAATGAACAACTTCAACCAGTTATTTTTAATCATTATACCATCACTTGTCAAAACCAAGAAGAACTCTTCCAACAAGCCCAAAAGTTTTTCCAAACCAATAATAAAAATATCTTTCTCGGAGGAGATCATTCCATCACCTTGCCAACTATCAAAGCGTTTGCTAAAAACAAACCCAATCCAGGCATTATCATCTTTGATGCCCACTTAGATTCTCAAATCCCCTTCCAACAAAACTCTCCTCAAGAAAAAGAATCAGAAGATCTCCTTCCGGGAATCATTCATCAAAAAATTCTTCCTAAACAAAATATAATCCTTGTTGGAACTCGCCAATACTCTCCTCAAGAATTAGCCTTCATTCAAACCCATAAGATAAAAACCTTTTCTATGAAAGAAATCTCTTTAGAAGGAATCTTCGAAGTTTCCGAATCAGTAATGACAATCGCTAAAACTTTCTCCCATCTCTATGTTTCAATTGATGCCGATGTCCTTGATCCCGCTTTTGTTTCTACGCCGTTTCCAAGTCCAGGGGGGCTAACCACCAGAGAATTAATCTTTTTTATCCAACGTCTCAAACACCTAAGAAATTTTCAAGCAGCAGATTTAACCGAATTCCTCTCAAAATCTGCCCCACTTGCAGCCAAACTAGTCTCAGAATTCTTATAAAAACAACAAAATTTTTAAAACAAACCCCCTATGAGCTATTTATTGGGCCTATAGCATAACCTGGATACTTGGCGTCAGACAATGTTTAGGCGTCAGCCAAAAAGTGCGGCCGGCTTCGGACCGGTTGATGAGGGTTCGAATAGTTTCCGAATTCGTGAGAAAACGAACGAGAGCGGAGCTCGATTTTCCCTCTAGGCCCACTTCTTATTCACCTTAATAAACTTTATATAAATGGCCCATTTCTAGATAAAAATGGTCTTAGAAAAACTCAGTGACTCATTAAAGAACTCTTTGAAGAAAATAGCCGGTTCGGTTTTTATAGATGAAAAGCTAATCAACGAGCTTGTTAAAGATATCCAGAGAGCTCTTCTTCAATCAGATACAAATGTCCAGTTAGTTTTCAACCTTACTAAACAAATCAAAGAAAGAGCTAAAGAATCAGCTCCTCCTGGAATTACTAAGAGAGAACACTTAGTTACCATAGTTTACGAAGAGTTAACCAATTTCTTAGGAAAGGAAGAACATGAAATTAAGATAACAAAAAAACCCACTCAAATAATGTTGGTCGGCCTGTTTGGTTCAGGAAAAACCACCACTGCAGGAAAATTAGCTAAATTCTATAAAAAGAGGGGCTACAAAATTGCTCTCATCCAAACTGACACGTGGAGACCCGCTGCTTATGCTCAATTAGAACAACTTTCCAAAGAAGTAGGTGTAGACTTTATGGGTATAAAGAAAGAAAAAGACCCCTTAAAAATTTACCAATCTTATCAAGATAAATTAACCGAGTATGATTTAGTGATTGTTGATACTGCTGGAAGAGATGCTCTTTCAGAAGACCTAATTGAAGAGTTAAACCAGCTTAACAAACTTGTTAAAGCAGATGAACGTCTTTTAGTAATCTCAGCAGACATTGGTCAAGCCGCGCAAAAACAAGCTCAAGCATTCCATGATACTTGTAAGGTAACTGGTGTAGTCGTAACAAAATTAGAAGGAACAGCTAAAGGTGGGGGAGCTCTCTCTGCTTGTGCTGTAACTCATGCTCCAATAAAATTTATTGGAGTCGGAGAAAAAGTTGATGACTTAGAAATTTTCTATCCTCAACGTTTTGTTGGTAGATTAATTGGTATGGGGGACATTGAATCTCTTTTAGAAAAAGCTCAAGAAGTAATCTCCCAAGAAGATGCCCAAGACATTCAAGAAAAATTCCTTAAAGGAGAATTTAATCTTCTTGATCTCTATAACCAAATGAGTTCTCTAAAAAAAATGGGCTCTCTAAAAAAGATTGTCGGCATGATTCCAGGGATGGGCAATCTAAATCTCCCCAAAGAAATGCTAGAAGTCCAAGAAGGAAAATTAGAATATTGGCGTCATGCTATGGACTCCATGACTCAAACAGAACTTGAAGAACCAGAAGTAATTTCTGCAGACCGTATCGATCGTATTTCTAAAGGATCTGGGATTAAAGTTTCTATAATTCGAGAACTCCTTAAACAACATCGGATGTCTAAGAAAATGGCCAAAATGTTTAAAGGAGAAAAAGACATTGGCAAAGCCA
The DNA here is from genome assembly GCA_018657845.1 of Candidatus Woesearchaeota archaeon. GTDB lineage: Archaea > Nanobdellota > Nanobdellia > Woesearchaeales > GW2011-AR9 > JABHWJ01. The sequence continues at coordinate 18,868 of JABHWJ010000024.1, forward strand.
TGAAGAAGTTCGGCGGCAAAATGCCCGGTGGAATAGGCAGATAGTTACTTTACCACCATAACGTTTATAATCTTTTGTTATTTCTAGCATAAGGGGGTTTTTATTATGAAAATATTAATTGTTATTACACTATTTATGTTAACATTATCTTTAGCTTTTGTTTCTGCAGAAGAATCATTCCAAATATCACCTGGAAATAAAAATCTTGAACTTGGCGAACCTATTGGTTCAGTTGTAAGTTCAATTGGCAGGGGAGAATTTAATCTTTTGGCTAACGGAAATGTTTCTAATATTTTTGGAACTGTAGAATATATTCAATACTTATTTTTTCCTGAAGAAAGTGGTTATGTTATATTTGCTGAAGATGATGATGTGTTAGCAGATTTTCTTTATTTTCCTAATGAAGAACTCATTGCAACTTACGAATTAAGGTTTTCTGATACTTTTAAAAGTAAATTAGAACAATCAAACCTTGTTGATTTTGAGGATAAAACTATTTACTTCATGGGAAAATCATATACTTTTGTTAATACTATTAAAACAAGTAACTTAGTCAAATTCAATTTTATTTCTGGTGACGAAACCTTATCTATTGAAGATGATGATTTTACAACTAAGCACAATAAAGGAAGATTGCAAGTTAATGGAAACACTATTGGTGGCGTAAAGATTAATATTGAAGCTAATTCTGATAGTGAAATATTTTATCTTTCTGGAATCACTGTTGAAATGTTTGCAGAAGATGATTATTATGTTTCTGCTGGTGAAAAACTAAGTGAAAATGATGAATTATATGATTCCGAATTATTGTTTACTCAAATGTGGGACATTTCTTATGCTGGTCTAACTGAAGAAGAAACTCACGAAATAACTATAGATGCAAAGAATAGTGGAGAAAAATATGAATTAAACTTATATGATGCAAGCAATAATGCAGCTGGATTACCTCTTATGTATATTTCTGATTCCGGAGAGTTAGTTTTTGGTGAAAAAGAAGGCAGATTTACAGTTTTAGATGAAACTAAGCCAATCACAAAAAATGATTATTTTGTTTTAACTGTTGAAGATAATAGTTATGTAATGCAATATAAGGGAGCAGATAGGAACTCTAAAACTAGTCCCAAAATTAAGTTTAAGAATTTGGGTTCTGGAGAAACTTTAGAGTATTCAGCAACAACTGTAACAGATACAGGAACTGTAGCAACAATCAAGCTAGGTGGCCATTCATTCCCCATACAGAATGCATTCACCCAATTAGCTGATGATTATAATATCTCTATTGATTTAAATGGTGATGGTGACTTTGATGATTCTGGAAACATTTTAATCTATGATTATTTTGGCGCAGAAATTATAATTGAAGAAAGCGAAGAAGAAATTGATTTTACCTTACACACACCATTTTATGATTTTAAAGAAGTTAAACCAATAGATCTTGAGTACAGCATTGTTATCAATGAGAATAAGGAAGTAAAACTAATTAAAGAAGATGAAACCATATTAAAACAATCTGATGATACGGATGATCATGAGTATGGATACACTTCTTATGGAACATTTATAGACTATTTTGATAATGAGGGCGGCATAGAAGAATTAACTTTAACTTATCCCTCAAACCAACGGTTTGTTCAAGTTTCTATTCTTGGTTATGAATCAGAAGAACCAGTTGAAGATGATGGTGGCAGCGGAGGTAGTGGAAGTGGTGGAGGTAGCGGGAATGACGATTTAAGTGGATTTGTGTTTCCCATATATTCTCCAAATGAATTGTCAATTAATTTATACTCCATTAATCAGTTTGCAGTGGCAGATAACACTTATGAGAATGGTTGGCAGTTTAGATTTCTAATTACTTTCCCAGAGAATGAATCTCAAATTTCTTTATGGGTTGATGATTGGGAAAATGATAAAGGAGATACTCTAAATACTGCAGAGAATAGTAAAATAGTTTACGGGGAAAATGATTATCTTGTTGGATCTAAACAAGATTATTCAGAATCAGATTCATTCATTGTAGGAGATGAATTTCCAAGTTATCCTGGGATCCAAGCATATTTTGATTTATTCATTAAAATTCCAGAAGATTTTGCTGGTGGAATATTCTCCACGACTTACGGAATTAAATCACTACCAGAAGAATGAAAAGAATATTAATAATCGGTTTAATTGTACTTTTAGTTTTACCATTTACTTTTGCTACTGAATATATTGGAAACCTAAACTCGGATGGAGAATATTATATTAAAGATAACTCTCCTTCAGAAGCCACACCCCCTACTTCTTCAGCGTCCAGTGGCGGTGGTGGCGGGGGCGGCCCCCTAATAACTAAAGAAATTTTAACACCAGAAACTAATGAATCTACTATTGTCAATTCTGTTTCAAATTCTCAAACTTCCAGTAAGGGGGGTGGGAATTCATTAAATGATCCAAAAATAATTTATGAACAGAACGAAAACTTTTTTTCTGGACTTGGAGGAAGCGTATTAAGTTTATTCGGTGTTTCTGAACAATCTAAACTTACTGGGGCAGCAGTAGGAACTACAAGTTCATATAAAAATATTGGCTATGCCGCAATACTCTTTGTTTTTATCCTTGGGCTGGGTTTTATAATTATAATCAGAAAAATTAGAAATCACTAGTTTAAATAAAAAAGAATACCATTTGTAAAAAATATTCACTCTTGTGGAACTTCTTTTCTATACCCACAGTCTTTACAATAATGTATGTCAAACATTCCATCAGCATACTTATGTTGGCCATGGTGTAATTCTTTTCCACATTCAGGACAAGTTGTTTGTTGCATTTTAATTAAGATCTTTTTCTTACTAAATAAACTTTATCATTTTCCCTAACTAAAAAATCAATTTTAACAGAAATAATTTCTCCTTTCTTAGCTTCTTCAATTTCACCAGAATCATCTTTAAGCTCAGAAACAATAACCTCTTCATGACCAGTTGTTGGACCAACAAAAGATAATTTATCTCCTAACTTAAATCCTTCACTTTCAACTTTAAATTCTACAACACCTATTTTTTTATAATAATTTTCAACCTTCCCCAATAATACTTTTTCTGTGCTAGCTTTACTACCATAAATATCAGCTCTTTGGTGGTGAGGATAATCTACAAAGAATCCCGTCGAGAAATCTTTATTGTATACTTCTCTCAACTCTTCAACTAAACTATTAACCAACTCTTCAGTAAATTCTTCCATTTTAAGGGCATCAATTGCTCTTCGATAAACAGAAACAACTTTAGAAACATAACTAGCCCCCCTATTCCTACCTTCAATCTTTAAGCAATCTACAAACATTAATTTATCTAAGATGGGTAATGCGCACAAATCTTTTGCACTCATCACAAAATTATTATCCATAATCATCTCCTTACCTTCTTCATCAGTAACCTTGTACTCTCTTCTACAAGGCTGCCAACATTCTCCCCTATTGGCTGACTTACCAAATAATTCTTGTGACATAAAACACCTACCTGAATAAGAAATACATCTCGCCCCATGAACAAAAACTTCTATCCTCATTCCAGTTTTTTCTTTAATTGTTTTAACATCTTCTAAACTACATTCTCGGGCCAGAACAATTCTCTCCACTCCTAATGATTTCCAATATTCTGCAGATTCAGAGTTAGAAACAGAAGCTTGTGTACTAAGATGCACAGAAATTCCCAATTCCTTACACTTCTTCACCACCGCCAAATCCCAACAGATAACTGCATCAATCTTAGCTTCTTTTAAAGTTGTTAGAACTTCCGATAATTTTTTTAATTCAGATTCGTAAATAATTATGTTCACAGTACAATAAGCTTTAACATTATTATCATGGCAGTAAGAAACAATTTCTGTAACTTCGTCTAGTTCAAAGTTACCTGCTGTTACACGCATATTAAAATCTTTAATTCCAAAGTAAATTGCATCTGATTTTGCCTTAACAGCTGCAGTTAACATATTTCTATTTCCTACTGGTGCTAGTATTTCCATTTTATGTCTAATTTTGTTTGTTTTTTAAAAGCTTAATCACTTTTTTCGTCACTTCCAGTAGTTAGAAATATTTATAAATAACTTGGCCTAGTCTGATCCAAGTAATGACCAGCTACAAAGCAACAACTTTGAGAGATCTTAAACAAACTGATTCTGGAATTCATGTTACGGTTGAGGCTATGCCCCTTTCTGGTAAGAGTGATGGCAATGGCGGACATATATGTTCTTTAGCAAGAGAAGGGGCAGTGATACCTGCAACAATTAATCAAACCGTTTATGATTTTACTCAAGAAGTTAATCGTATTTATAGAGTTCAAGGAAGATGGAATGGGACAGAACTAGAAGTTCATCATGTAGAAGCAAAAGGATTGGTTGAAGAAACAAAACCTCATGAACCAAAAGGGCCTTTGTATGATAAGAATTATGTTCCAGATGTTTCTAAGCAAGCTTTAGCATTAATCAGAAAAGGATATTTATAATTCAAAAATTCTACCGCTTCTACCAACATTAACTACTCGAGTTTTACCAATAACTTCTTCTATTCCTGCAGATTCATGAATGTGGCCACATAAATGTAAGTCTGGTTGAAGTTCATCAATAGCTTTTCTAATACCCTTAGAACCTGGAAACATACCTAAACCAATAATACTTCCTTCTGGTTGAGTATGAGTTAACATGATTTTCTTTTTTACGCCTGCTAAAGAATCATGGGTTTTTTTCAATGTTTTAAAAAAATCTTCATCATTTAATTGGTGTACTCCCACATCTCCATATCCACAACCAAAAATTCCCACATCTCCTTTCTTCCAAACATATCCATGTAAGTTCTTGGCCCCATACTTTTCTACTAAGAAATTAATTTCAGCCATTCCTTCATGATTACCTGGAATTACGCCCACTTCTAGTCCTTTTTTTCTAAACTCTCCCACAATCCCTTCAACATTATTGTCTTCGCCAACAATATCTCCGGCAATTAAAACTAAATCTACTTGGTTCTTCGCTGCTTCCTCCGCCATCTTTTTAGCGTGGGCAGCGTCCCCGTGCAGATCACTTAATGCTAGAATTTTCATACTATTCTTAGAACAATCATCATTTATAAACCTTTCGCCTCGTAACTAGATAGTAGTAAACTAAGAATATTTTGTTTTTCCAGTACTTACAATAAGGATCTTTGCATCTTTTGGAATATTTTCTTTCATTTGCAATAACATACCCATCCCCGCAATTCCCGAAGCTTCAAAGTTTAAACCCAAATCTCTTCCCAATTTAATTGCCAGTTCTAAATATTTCTCTTTAAGTACATAAACATTTGAATCCTTCCCACAATATGCGGCGTGTTTGTAAACTTTTATCCACTGTTCACCAAAATGTACAAAAGGTAAATGGGGAGAGTAAAGTTTATCTGCTTTTGTTTTAGGGTTGTTTGTTGTTGCACCAATAAAATTACACTTCCTCAATTTGTCAATACTACCACTAAATCTAGGATCGTGACCACTTACAGAAGTAATTTCTCGCTTAGTAACATTTAAGACATTCTCATAAAGATTTCCAGTTCCAAACGGAATAAAACAATAATCTGGAGAATTATTAATTATTTCATAACCTAACCAATCATAATATCTAGTGGTTGGATCTAAAGCCTCTGAAGAAGTAATATCTACACCACTTTCATTATCAGTTATTTCTAGTATCTCTTTCCAAGAGAAAGGCTTTTTTGATAAGTCGGTCTCAAAAACTTCACAACCAATTTCTTCAAGCTTATTTTTTACATCTTGAGAAAGATTAAAATCAACCAAACACTTTAGGTTTGGAAGACCATATTCTCTTAACCATTTTTGTATTGTATATCCCGCAGTACCAGATGTAATAATTGACATCTGAGGTATTTTCTTAATATTATCTATTTTCTTTGAAAATAATATATCGCGATAAGTGACAACTATTTCCCACGCCATTCTATCTTTATGTGTCCCAGTTGGATTTTCACTTTCGTCTTTAAACCAAACATTAGAAAAACCAGGAACATTTATTTTAAATGTAGAAGTTGCCGGAAACTTAGGATTCTTCGGAGGAAATTCGGGATTGTTTGGGTCATTATCTGATTTAATTTTAATAGAATTTAATGTCCTTTCTTCTTCTTCACTTAACATTGTTTTTCATATAACCTAGGTTTTTATATAAATTTATTTATCATAAAAAACACGCATTCAAAAAAAGAAACTTTATTCAAAAACCTTCATCACATCAAATAACTTCTTCTCCTGAAAAGCAGGACACATTACTTGCATCCCCACAGGGACTCCATCTAATTCTCCCAAAGGAACAACACCTGCACAGATTCCTGCTAAATTCGCCGGAATTGTAAATGCATCCAACGCATAAATTTCTTTAGCAGATAATTCTTCATCCCAGCGAGGAGGTAAAGAAGGAGTTACTGGACTAACAATAACATCAACTTTCTTAAATGCATCATCAAAATCTTTCTTAATCAATCCCTTAACAGCCAATGCCTTCCGGTAATACTTTCCAGAATGTTCTGCTTTAGAGATCTCTGCCCCACCTAGAATACGACGCAGAACCTCTTCCCCACAGTTCTCTTCAATCTTCTTACCATACTTCCTTCCATCAAACTTCCGCGTACCAGAATAAAATTCAGTATAAACAATTGGATAATAAGTTTGCACACCTAACTTAGTGTACTTTAAATTCACCCCCTTACTTACAAACCCTTTCTCTTTTATTTTTTCCAAAATCAAATTCCAAATTCTTTTATCAACACACAATTTTTTAAATTCTTCACTCAAACCAATTTTTAATTTCTTTAAATCAGAAAAACTTCCATAATTTTCAACATTCCTATCAAAAGTACTTGGGTCATTTTCAGACCTCCCCGAAATCACTTCCATCACCTTAGCAACACCCTCAACATCCCTACCTAATACTCCGATCTGATCCAAACTCATGGATAAATCTACCAACCCATATCTAGAAACTCTCCCATAAGATGGTTTCACCCCTACAATTCCACAATGTGAGGCAGGATTTCTAACAGATCCACCAGTATCTGAACCAAGAGCAACATCACACATTCCTGCCGCTACCGCTGCCGCCGAACCAGAACTTGAACCGCCAGCAACTCGATCTAACACAACAGGATTTAACACTCGACCAAAACCAGAATTCTGTCCAGAACCACAAGCAAATTCATCACAATTAACAATCCCCAAAATAATTCCATCATCGTCTTTAATTTTCCTAATTACATCAGCATCATAAGTTCCTTTATAATTCTCCAACGTTTTAGACGAACAAGAAATGGGCATTCCAATAACATTAATATTTGCCTTCACTGCAAAACACATTCCAAATAATTTTCCCTTTTGACCTTTCTTTAAATCTAACTCTTTAGCTCTCTTCAACCCATTTTTTTCATCAACATATAAAAAAACATTCAACTCTTTATTCTTCTCTTTAATGACCCTAAAATAATCTCTTACTTTTTCTTCAACTTTCATTTCAAAAACCTAATTTACTTATCCCTACAACTATTACCCAAACTCCAACAATTCCTATTAGTAAAAACAAGCATAAAATCACATCTCTAATCAGAGCTAACACTTCTCTGGTGGTCCAAACACGACCCACAATCTTAACTGGATTAATTTCACCTTCCATTGCCTATCACCTCTCCTCCAGAGATTTCTTCCATCAACATATCAAAAGCAATAACATCTTTATTTTTAATCGCCTCTTCAACTTGAGCAATCTCTTTCAAAGTCTTCTCATCGGCCCCCGTAACTTTAGCCAAAGTCTTAATCTTCTCCAAA
>JABHWJ010000025.1 GCA_018657845.1 Candidatus Woesearchaeota archaeon
ATTTTGTGATGTGCTGTGCACACTTCCCCCAGTCATTGGATTTGTGGAATTAAATGTACTATTTACACTTAAATCTCCCCCTAAAGTTCCTGGATCAATAGTTGTAAATGAATACACTTGCACTAAAGGTAAATAATCTACATTAGAACCTGCATTGTAATTAGAATCATTTCCGATTCCATCATCATCAGTATCATTCCCAGTATAATTAGAAAAGAAATTTCCTCCAACACATCTTCCTCCTTTAATATTTGTTTGACTGCAATCATAAGTTGTATTCCAGACATTATCACTTCCTAGATCAATGATAGAAGAAACATTCCAGAAATCATTATTATAAACAGTTATGTTATTAGTACTTCCATCTAAATTAATTTTTCCCCCAATAGAATTATTAAACAACAAATGCGAATCTGGCAATCCTGCCCTTCCTTGAATATAAACATCCTGAGAACCACTCTCTGAAATATTACAGCTCGTTACATTCACCCCATTACAAGTATCTATCCAAATTCCAGTTATACTACTATTAAAAATCGTCGTTTCATTAATAATTATATTATCTACAGAACTAGTTAGTTTTATTCCATCAGTATTGCTATGTAATGTATTATTAAAAAGCGTTCCATTATTGATTGCGGTTGTTGAACCATCAAAAAGAATTCCTATTTGGAAGTCGCTCAAGTTACAATTTTTTATAGTTATGTTGGGATAGCCATCATTATAAACCCCATATCTGTTTGCATCATAGTTTCCAATTATCCGATATCCATTACAATCAATCTCAATGTCATTTCCTCCTAAAACCAACCCATGTTTTGATAAACAAGGACCAACGTCTCCAGTCAAAGTACTACTTTCAGTAACTGTAGTTTGACAATCGGCAGCTCCATCTCCGCCATAAACTGTAGCTGCAGTAATCCCCTCTTGACTAAAATAAAAAGAAGCAACACCAATTCCTATCAAAGCTAAAACTAACACTATCAAGGTTACGGCTTCCCCTCTTTTTCCTAAGTACATCTAACTATAAAAAAGAAATTTTTTTACTTTATAAATATTTGTCTTATATTAAATAAAATAGAATAAAAAGAAAGAATTTATTCTTCTAAATCTTTTACACAACGGAACCCTATATAATTTTTAGTCCATCCTTGATTAAAACCAGTTCTAAGAAAAGTAGTTATAAATTTAGTATCATCAGTAAAATTCCCACTCCTAATCACTCCCATATTCCCTTCTTCAGGGCCTTGAGGATTCTCCAAAGGACTATTGTTGTAATATTGCAAACTATACCAATCAGATACCCATTCAGAAACATTTCCTGCCATATTCAAAACATGATACGGAGATTCTCCTGTCGGATGACTAAAAACTTCCTGTACATCATCAAAACACCAGTTATAATTAGTTAACCAACAATCAGGATTACCATCTCCCCAAGGATATTTTCTTTCATCATCTCCTCGAGCAGCTTTTTCCCATTCTGCTTCTGTAGGCAATCTCTTACCAGCCCAATTACAAAATTCTTCAGCCTGATACTTATTAACATTAATCACTGGAAACATTTCAAACGCAGGATCATCGTAATATCCTTCATGTGAATAAGAATCTAAACTACTAGGTAAACTACATCCTCCATCAGCAACACAAACTTGATACACTTTTACAGGAATCTCAGTAAGATCAATTGCATAAGCACTTAACTGAACAGCATGTTGAAAATCATCTCCGCTACATTGGTGCTTAGCAGGATTACATCCCATTTTAAACAATCCTTCTTCAATTAAAGTCATACATCCTTCTTCAACAACATCTCCATTATCATCATATTTAGCTATTTTATCATCAACAATGCCATTACAATCTTCATCAATTCCATTACTACAAATTTCTTCAGGAAGAATATTTCCCCCACAACCTTCTTCTTCTACCCAATCGTAAGTATCTGCAACAATCTCACAAAATAATAATTTTTTGTCAGGAACACAACTTCCATCAACAGGATAGGCACAATCATTTCCAGTTTTCACATCATCTTTAACACAATTATCCAAATCTTCACAATCTCCAAATTTCTTATACACTGCTTCATCTTCTTCAACATCATGACAAATCATCTTCTGCGTACCATTTCCGTTTAAACCACAAGCAGCATCATAACTTGGAAAATCATCACAAGTAAGTTCCTTAAGTTCTTCCACCCAATCATAAGTATCTTCACTAACTTCCAAAACATCTAAAGGAGTAACATCTTTTGTATCATAACTAATATCAAGAGAATCTAATTCTTCAACCCAATCATAAGTGTCTCCACTAACTTCCAAGGCATCTAATTCTGGAGTAACATTATAATCAGAAACACTTAATTCAGAATCTTCACTTTTAACATCATAAGAACCATCAACTTCAGTTTGATCTTGTCCTACCTTTCCATCTGGTACCCATGGTGGAGGTTTAGTAACACAACCATATCCTGTAGCGAGAATTCCAGCTACCAATCCACCATAAAGAAATTTCTTGGATTTAAGATTTAATTTATTAATCAGCTCTGTCAATCTCATAACTCAAACAAATAAAGCCTCGTTTATAAACATTTCTATAAATTTAGCATTATTGAGTAGTAATAAATTCAAACCAAAACTATTTATATATATTTAATTTATCTAGATAAATGTATCAAAAAGAGACCAAAGATGTTTTTCAAAAGCTAGAATCTTCTCCAAAAGGTTTAACTAAACACGAAGCAGAAAAAAGACTCCACCATTATGGTTTAAATGAATTAAAAGAAGAAGCCCCAATAAAACCATGGAGAATTCTATTAGAACAATTCTATAGTCCTTTAGTTTGGATATTATTAGCAGCATTAATAGTTTCTATTTTACTAGGAGAAACAATTGATGCAATTATAATTGGAGTGATCATTATTTTAAACGCAATCTTGGGTTTCGTCCAAGAATACAAAGCCGAAAAAGCCATCGACGCTCTAAAAAAGATGGTTTCTTTAAAGGCCAAAGTTATCAGAGATGACCAAGAAATAATCATAGACAGCAAACATCTGGTCCCAGGAGATATTCTTATTCTAGAAACCGGAGATAAAATTCCTGCCGATGCCAGGTTATTTGAAATTCATGTTTTCCAAACTCAAGAAGCCCCCTTAACTGGAGAATCTCTTCCCGTAAAGAAGAATATTGACGCTTTAGAAAAAGAAACTCCTTTAGCCGACAGAAAAAATATGGTGTACTCGGGAACCATTGTTACTAATGGTACAGCTAAAGCTATCATAGCAACAACCGCCATGAACACAGAAATCGGAAAAATTGCTAACCTCATCCAAACCACAATCTCAGAATTAACTCCTTTACAAAAGAAGCTTAAAAGTCTTGGAAAACTTTTAACTATTGGAGTAGTACTAATTGCAGTGATCGTTTTCTTAGCAGGAATCTTAACTGGAAATCCTGCCTCTGCCATGTTTCTCACCGCCATTGCTTTAGCCGTAGCAGCCATTCCTGAAGGACTTCCTGCAGTTGTTACTATATCTCTTGCCGTTGGTGTTCAAAGAATGGTCAAAAGAAATGTGTTAATCAGAAAACTTCCTTCTGTAGAAACTCTCGGTTCAGTAGATGTTATTTGCACAGATAAAACTGGAACTCTAACTCATAATCAAATGACTGTAACTCGGATCTGGGCCAACGATCAAATCTACAACCTCACCGGTTCTGGATATAACAAAAATGGAGTATTCACTACAGACAACAAAATTATTGACCCTTCTTCTTTAGAAACCCTTCTCAAGATTGGAGCATTATGCAATGATGCTAAATTACAAGAAAAACAAAAAGACCGTGAAGTAATTGGTGATCCAACAGAAGCAGCCCTTTTAGTTTCTGCAGAAAAAGCTCACTTTGAAATAAAAAAACTACAAAAACAATCTCCTCGTTTAGATGAAATCCCCTTCTCTTCGGAAAGAAGAATGATGGCTACCATTAATAACGTCAATGGGAAAAAGGTAGCTCATGTCAAGGGTGCTCCCGAAGCAATTATCTCCAAATGTAACCGAATCATCATCAACGGCAGATTACAAATGTTCACTCGTTCTAAAAAGAAAGAACTTCTTAAACAAAACGAAGATTTTGCTAAACAAGCCCTTAGAGTTCTTGCTCTTGCCTATAATGATAAAACTGAAAAACCAGAAGAAGATATGGTCTTTGTTGGGCTTCAAGCCATGATCGATCCTCCTCGAGAAGAAGTTAAGGAATCAATAAAAAGATGCCATGACGCTGGAATTCGTGTTATTATGGTTACCGGGGATCAAATTCCTACTGCTCAAGCCATTGCTCAAGAAATAGGCATCACCGGAAGAGCCATCACCGGTCAACAATTAGATAAAATAAAAAATCTCCATAAAGAAATCAAAGACATTGGAGTCTTTGCCAGAGTAAGCCCCGAACATAAATTAAAAATTGTTGAAGCTTTAAGAAAAAGAAAACATATTATTGCTATGACTGGCGATGGTGTTAATGATGCCCCAGCTCTAAAGAAAGCAGACATTGGAGTTTCTATGGGAATAACTGGCACTGATGTTGCTAAGGAAGCAGCCGATATGATTTTAACTGACGACAATTTCACTTCCATTGTTAATGCCATCGAAGAAGGACGTGGGGTCTATGACAATATCAAAAAATTCTTCGCATTTTTATTCTCTGGAAACATAGGTGAAGTAGGAATTGTTGCTTTAGCCATCTTAGTTGGCCTCCCTCTTCCTTTAACTGCTCTATTAATCTTATTCATAAATTTAGTAACCGACGGCCTCCCCGCAGTCGCCTTAGGGGTAGATCCGTTTGAACCGGGAGCTATGTCACGTCCACCCAGAAGTGTGAAGGAATCATTCTATGCTGGACTCTCACCATTTTTACTTTGGTATCCAATAATCATGATTTCCGTCGCCTTGGGTTTCTTTGCTTGGATGAATTACACGGGTCAAGAATTAGCCCGTTCTCAAACTACAGTCTTTTTATTCATTGTCATGTTTGAACTCTACCAAGCCTTTGCTGCTCGTTCAGTACGTTACCCTTCACTAAAAGTTGGTTTATTCAAGAATAAATTCCTTTTGGGTGCAGTACTAATCTCTTTATTACTAACTTTGGGAATAATATACATTCCCCAATTAAATTCAATCTTTGGAACAACTCCTCTTGGTGCAATGGAGTTTTTAACCATTACTTTATTTTCTAGTTCAGGTTTCATTTACTTAGAACTTCATAAATATTTCAAATCAAGAAAAGATGGAATTTAAAAAATATTTATTTTGGTACGTCGCTTTAATTTTGTTACTTTTCTTAATCGCCACTCAATTATTTTCCCCCCAAAATCAATTACTTCAACTCATCATCATCGCGATCCTCAGTATGTTGATTATTATGAAATCTGCAGGATATATGATCTTCGCCATTTCAGATTATGCTAGGAAATCTGGATTGTCAGATTATCTATTGGGTTTTGTAATCGTAGCACTTTGTACATCTCTTCCTGAAATTTCTACCGCCATCTTCGCATCTTTAGCAAAAAAAGGATCCCTTATCTTAGGAGATGTCATCGGTGCTAACATCATTGATACCACTATAGTTTTAGGCCTAGTCGCCATCCTTGGTAAAAAATTAAAAGTTGGCGGTAAAAAGATTACTTCTGTAATTGCCATCCCTCTAGCTTTACTTATTGTTGGTTTTGATGGCACCCTCTCTAGAATTGATGGGGCTTTTCTAATTGCAATCTTTATTGTTTACTTAGTAATCCTAATTATGCAAGAAACTTCTAAAAGTAAATTAGTACAAGACATCAAGTTTAAAAAAATATGGAAAGATATTGCTATTTTTGGTTTCTCGCTCGCCGCCCTACTCTTGGCCGCAAGATGGATGGTTTTTTCTGCCCTCCAAATTTCTCAGATGTTCAACATCCCTCCTTTTGTTTTAGGTTTATTTGTAATTGCCTTGGGCACGACAATTCCCGAACTGACTGTAGAATTAAAATCAATTCTCGCAGGTGCTAAGAATTTAGCGTTTGGAGATATCTTCGGTTCTTTCATCACCAATATTTGTTTAGTTCTTGGAATTGCTGCTTTAATCAATCCAATTGTTTTTGACCGGTTTACTTTCTTTTCTTCTTTTGGTTTCATGATCCTAGCTATCTTTGCTTCAGTCTTTTTCATGAACAGAAAACACATCACTTGGAAAGAAGGAGTTTATTTATTGATAATTTATGTATTATTCATCATTTCTCAAGTTTGGATAAATTTGTTTTAAAGAATAAAAAATTAACCAAAGTAATGTCTAGTTTCTTCTTGCATTTCCTTTGCTTTGGCTTGTTTGAAGTAATTCTCAAGTTCTTTGTAAGCCTTCTCGATCTCTTTATCTACCGAAGGTTTTACTCTTGCTAACGCTTCTTCAAAATGACTCACCATAACTTTCTTTGCATTTAAATTTTCACGTAAGGCTACCATTGCTGCTTCTCTACAAACCCCTGCAATATCTGCCCCTACGTAACCTTCTGTTCTTGAAGCCAAATCTTTAGCAGTAACTCCTTCTAAAGGCATCCCTTTAAGATGGATCTCAAAAATCTTCTCCCGGCCTTCAGAACTAGGTACTGGGGCCATAATAATCCGATCAAACCTTCCTGGTCTTAATAACGCCGGATCAACAATATCTGGCCTATTAGTTGCTGCAATTATTACTACATCATTTAATGATTCTAATCCGTCCATCTCAGTTAAAATTTGATTAACAACCTTGTCTGTAACTCCATTATCACTATTTCCTCTTCCTCGTTTTGGAGCAAGAGAATCAATTTCATCAAAGAATAATATTGTTGGTGAAGTTTGCCGAGCCTTCCTAAAAATTTCTCGAACTGCCTTCTCTGATTCCCCGACCCATTTACTTAGTAAAGAAGGACCATTAACTAAAATAAAATTAGCTTCAGATTCTTTAGCTACAGCCTTCGCTAATAAAGTTTTTCCAGTTCCTGGAGGACCATAAAGTAAAATTCCTCTTGGTGGAGTTATTCCCATTCTTTCAAATACTTCTGGTTTCTTCAAGGGCCATTCTACGGCTTCTTCCAATCTCTCCTTAATATCTTTTAATCCACCAATATCTTTCCAACTTACATCCGGAGTCTCTACTAAAACTTCCCTCATTGCTGAAGGTCGCACTACTTTCAAAGCTTCACTGAAATCCTTTTGGGTAATTTTTAACTTCTCTAAAATTTCATGAGGGATTGGTTCACTCTCTTTATCATCTAATCTTAAGTCTGGAAGAATTCTTCTCAATAAGATCATCGCTGCCTCTTTAGCCAATGCGGATAAATCTGCCCCTACAAACCCATGAGTGATATTTGCAATCTTGCCTAAATCTCTCTCAACTCCTTTTCTTTTTGCTGAATCAATTATGGGGCCCAATAAATTCCACTCCCTTAATTTTCCATATTGTTCACTTAATTTGTTTTCTATAATCTCATATCTTGGATCTTTAATAGATAATTTAGACTGGGAATTACATGTGTCTACAATCTCATTTGCAAGTTTTTTCACTTTTATTCTTTGTTTCAATTGTTTATCCTTAAAATTATTAATTTCAGCGTATTCTTTTTCATTTAATTCCAATTCTTGATCCAGCCCATTTATTTTCTCTACCAATTTATCAATAAGGTTATCTTCTGCATTATTTTTTCTTTCTTCTAATTTTTTAATCTCTTTTTCTTTATTTTTTCTTTCTTTATTTAAAAAGTTAATTTTTTGTTCAATTTGTTGGAGAATCATTTCAGTAACTATATCTCCATATAAACTCCCTTCCAAAGGCATATTCCTAGTATGAATCTTTAGTACGTCCAATCTTCCTTCTTTATCTGGAACACCAACTTCAATCTCCCGATCAAATCTCCCTGGTCTTCTTAAGGCGGTATCCAAAGAATTTGGTCGGTTGGTAGCTGCAATCACTACTACTTTCCCTCTAGATTTTAATCCATCCATTAAACCCAATAATTGTGCTACTACTCTTCTCTCCACTTCTCCTTTTGTCTCTTCACGTTTAGAAGCAATCGCATCAATTTCATCAATAAAAATTATTGAAGGAGCATTATTTTCTGCTTCTTCGAATTTCTTTCTTAAATTGGCTTCAGATTCTCCATAAAATTTACTCATCACTTCTGGTCCATTAATCAATAAGAAATTTGATTTAGTCTCAGACGCAATCGCTTTTGCCAATAAAGTTTTCCCAGTTCCTGGGGGACCATATAGCAATACTCCTTTAGGAGCATCAATACCTAATTTCTCAAACACTTCTGGATGTTTCAAAGGAAGTTCAATCATCTCTCTAACTTTTTTAATCTCTTCCTTTAATCCCCCCACATCTTCATAATTAATTCCCAAAACCAAAGGTATATCTTCTTTCAATTCTACTGCCTTTGGTAAAAATTCTACGATTGTTTCTTTAGTAACAACTACAATCTCTTTTTTAGGGTCAACATCTACGACCATGAATTTAAGATCACCAAAACCAAATCCTGCTAGGTTTTCATCTAACATAGAGAAAGCACTTTCAAAAATAGGATTATGACTCATCGTTACTTTTCTTCTTCTACTTCCCCCCATCGAGATAACATCTCCTTTAATCATAGCTCTTCCCATTAAACCTTGTTTAAAAATTCCTGGAGAAGAAGTCTTAACCATAATCCCTTTTCTTGCCGGAGCGATAGAAACTTTCTTTGCTGGTTTAAATTCTACTTTCTCAATATTAATCAGATCTCCAATAGAAGTCTTAGCATTTCTTCTTAAATCTCCATCCATCCTAATGATATTTAATCCAATATCTCCAGGATAAGCCCGTTCTACAATGGCTGCTGTCTCTCTTTCTCCTTTAATCTTGACAACATCTCCTGGATTAACATTAAGGGCTTTCATAAAACCAGAATCTATCTTAACGATGCCTTTATTTACTTCTTCCTGCATCGCTTCCATTACCTTAAGTTTAATTTCTTGATTAGTCATTATAATTCACCCAACGTAGCCATTTTGAGCCTTGCTCGTTTATAAAAGTTATGGTAATCAAAATTACAGTAAATAATATAAACTCTCCTTAATAAAAACAATTATGATCCCAAATTACAAGGAAAACAACACCATAAACTTACTTAGTTCGCTCCTTCATGGGTTGGGCAATAAAAGTAAATATCCTGAATTAAATAA
Source organism: Candidatus Woesearchaeota archaeon (assembly GCA_018657845.1). GTDB lineage: Archaea > Nanobdellota > Nanobdellia > Woesearchaeales > GW2011-AR9 > JABHWJ01. Next base: position 9,230 of record JABHWJ010000025.1, read on the forward strand.
AAATTTAACCGAAGAAATAAAAAAAGCTAAAAATGTTATATTATTAATAATTGATGGATTGGGATCAGATAGCTTAAAGAAACTTAGTAAAAAAAGTTTTCTAGTAAAAAAAAAATCTCAAGATCTACAGTCAGTTTTTCCTTCTACTACTGCGTCAGCCATAACTTCATTCTACACAGGTTTAGCCCCCAAAGAACATGGAGTTACTGGGTGGTATATGAACATGAAAGAATTTGGAGCTATAGTCTGTTTACTACCTTTTATAACTAGGCAAAAAGAAAAACTTGTCTTAACTGGAAGAGGCCCATACCTTCCCGAAGGCATTAAAATTAAAATGGATTATTATAACTTCTTACCCAAAGATTATTTCAAAAGTCAGTACAATAAACATTTTGGCAAGGGGGCTAAAGAAATTAGTTTCAAAACATTCACCAGTATGTTAACCAAGATCCAAAAATTAACCAAGGAAAACAAAAAAAAATACATTTATGCTTATTGGCCAGAATTTGATTCTCTCTGTCATGAATATGGAAAAACCAGCAAAGAAGCTAAGGAACATCTGAAAGAACTAAATCTAGCTTTAGAAAAATTTGCCAAGAAACTTAAAGGAACCAACACCCTCTTATTAATCACTGCAGATCACGGACAGGTTGTAACTTCTAAAAAAAGAACTATTGTCATCAACAAACACCCATTATTAAAAGAGTGCCTATCTGCCCCTTTATGTGGAGAACCAAGAGCTGCTTACTGTTATGTTTACCCAAATAAAGTTCAACAATTTGAAAAGTATATTAAACACAAGTTTAAGAAACAATGCACTCTTTATAAATCAGAAGAATTAATCAAAGAAGGATACTTTGGATTGGGCAATCCCCATTTAAGATTAAAAGATAGATTGGGGGATTATGTTCTCATTGCTAAAGATAATTATATTTTCAGAGATTTCCTTATCAATGAAGAAATCAAATACACACCCGGACACCATGGTGGGACATCTTCCGAAGAAATGGTTGTACCTTTAATAAAAATAAAATAAAAACTAAAAATAAAAAAAGTTTATTTTTTCTTCTTAGGTGCTGAGCTCACTTGAGGTAATCTCAAAGGACTAGGTAAACCTACATCTTCAGCAACCTTAATTGCCTGAACATGGCCTTTGTGTAAAGCAGCGTTCATGATTTGTTCCATCACGGTAGTTGGGACTCTTTTATCTTTCTTCCAACTCTCTTGGATCTCATCAATTAATTTAGCTTCTTCTACAAACACTACATGTCCTTCTACATCGATATTACCCAATTCTGGCTTGTAATTACATACAAAAGAGAAATCAAACAACAATCCTTTTTTCCCCTCTTTCTCAAATTTCATGGGTTCAACGCCCCTTAAACTAACATTATTTTCAATGCTAATCTGTCCCACTTTGGCTTCAGGCACCTTTTCAGCACCAACTTTATTTAAATTTACACGAATAACTGGCATATTAACCACCTTTTTAAGTTTTAAATCCTAATACCTGAGCTCATTTATAAATTTTGTTAGTATTAAGAATGGTATTTCTCTAATATTTGAGTTATTTGGTCTTTAGCTTGAGAATAAAAAATTTTAGATTTATCTGGGAGTTCATATTTCTGAACTAAATGATACGCAGTAGCACCTAAACCAAGAACTGCCAATGGGGCAATAAATGAACCCAATAGCACTGGCGCGAATTCAGCAATTAAATCAGTAAGGTCTGGTTGATTCATCTTCAGCAAAATCTAAACTTTTTTTATAAACTTTTTTGTTTCAAGGCCATAATTTTGTAAACTAATTTAGCCAATGCATAAGCATCTGATTCAAAATTTTCTTTGGGAGCAAATTCAACAATATCTGCTCCAACTACTTCTTTATTTTCAAAGATTTCTCTAAGAATAACAATAACTTGATTCCAATTAAACCCCCCTGGTTCTGGTGTGCCAGTATTTCTAATAAAACTTGGATCAAACACATCAGTGTCAATAGAAATGTAAATTTTATCTTTCAATTTTGGAAGAACTTCTCTTAATTTTTCTAAAGTAAAATCATAAGCTTTTAACAAATGAACTTTTTCATTTTCCTCAATCTGTTTCTTTTCATCGATATCCATCGAGCGAATACCTAACAAAGCAACTCTATGATTTTTAGAAATTTGTTTAGCAACACAAGCATGATTTAAAGAAGATCCATTCCAAGAATCTCTAAAGTCTGCATGGGCATCAAGAATTATAACCGAAGTGTCTTTGTCCAAGTTCTTTGTTAATCCCAACGTAACAGAATGATCTCCACCCAAACCAATAATGAATTTATCTTTATGTTTATTAATTTCTCTTGAAACAGATTCAATCATTTCTTCTGGTTCAGTTGCTTTAACAGATTCTAATAATTCAATTCCTTTTTCGAAAGGTTCACAATCAAACTGTTCATCATAATATTCCAAATGTTTACTTGCGGCAATTATTTCAGCGGGACCTAAAGAAGCACCATCTCCGTAAGTCAAATCTTTCTCATACCCAATAGGCAAGATTACAAACTTACCCCTTTGGTATTCTTCTGGGAGGTTCATCCAACTCATTCTACAACCTCTGTTTCAATCTCTTCTAAATCACAGAAGTTAGTTGTAAAGTTATACGCACCTGCATTCAAAAATACCAATGAATCACCGACTTTTGGATTATCTAGATAAACTCGATAACGAAATAAATCCATCGAACAAGGAGTTACTCCTTTGATTACAAAAGGTTGAACTCCCTTCTCATTAGCTTCTTCTTGACTTAACTCATTCTTGATCAACAATTTCACTGGAACAATTACTGCATCCATATCTGAATTGTAAACAGAAGCGTTAACAATAATATTATTCTCATGAATCGAAATAATCTGAGTAACTAATCTACCAGCGGGAGCAGCAATGAACCTTCCGGGTTCAATCATCAATTGAATATCTTTCTGCTGTAACCAATCTTTCAATTCTTTTATTTTAGCAAAAATCCCAGAGAATACATTAACATTAGTGTTTGCGTACTCACTAGGCAACCCGCCACCAATATTGATTAAATCAATCATCTCCAAAACATCTTCTTCAAGAATATTTGACAATTCATATTGCAATTTCCATTCCGCCATATTTTGCGTTTTTCGATGGAAATGAACTCCTAATATGTGGATCTTAGAATTGTTTCTTAACTCTCGAATTCTTTTATTGATAACTGCAGAGGTCATTCCGAAAACAAAATATCTTTCTGTACGAACAGATAATTCTTTTAATTTCAACCTTAATAGTAAATTAATCTTAACATCATTCTTTTTTAAGAAATTTAACAGAACCTCCAAATCAGATTCATTATCTACAACAAACCAAAAAATTCTCCTCTCAATTAAACTTTTAATCTCTTCTTCGTTCCAACCCTGAGCAAGAAAGATTACTCTTGAACAATCTTGATTATGTTTTAATTCATTAACAGAATGCACTGAAAACATACAATTAACTTCTTTCTCTAGAATCTTTGTAACTACTTGATTTGTTTTAGAACTATAAGAAACAAAGTCTGCCAAATTATTAACTTTATTATATTGTTCAAGCACCTTACTCTTTGAGATTATGAATTTAGGATTCATTCTTTTAACAATCCCTCTTCACTTAACTCTTCCAAAGCTTTAATCATTGCTAGTGGAAACATGATTGTTACATCACCGATAACTGTAGCAATATCAGAATCATCTTTAACCTTACCCCAAGACTTTGCTTCGTTAGTTGTTGCGCCAGACATACTTCCACTAGTCTTATGGGCAGTAGTCATATAAACAGCATAATCTGCTCCTCCATTGAGCAATGTACACAAGATTGCATGATGTTTACTAATACTTCCACCTAAAGCAATCACTGCTTTTTTCTCATCATGACTAGTCACAAACAAGATATTTCCAAAGTCTTTAATTACATCAACAATAAAGTCTGGATGTTTCTGTTGAAATAAATATAAATGAAATCCTAAAGCGCCATCAGTTATTGCGGGACAGAAAATCTTTACACCATTATTTGCTGCTTGATACAAGATTGAATTTTTGTCATTTAACTTTAAACCAATCTCTCTTAATAACTCCGATACTGCCCATCGTTTTTGTTTCTGATAAAGCTCATTCAAAACAGGAGTAATCCAATCTTCAAAATTCATATAGCTCTCATTTTTTACAAAAAGATTTCCAACACGATTAACTCCTTGTTCATGCAATTCAACATCATCGGCTTCGAATTTACCAACTGAGAACTTCTCTCCATTAGCTTTCATAATATCTTCTTCTAATCCACCAACAGTTGTCACAATAACATCAGCAATTCCCAATTTAATCAACTGAGCAAAAAATCCTCTTAATCCAGACGTAACCATATTTGAAGTAAATGTTAAGAATACTTTCGCAGAATTCTTTTTCATTTTCACAAAAACGTCTGCTGCTTTTGCTAGCTCAACACTCTGAAACCCAACTTGACCATACTGTTGGACCAGTTCTTTAACTTTAATATCTTTTTTCCATTGAAAATCTTTAACTTGCATTTTTAATAACCCCACAAACGTAATTGTAATAATAACTAATCAAATCAGAAATAATACTTAACTTCCACGTTTTCTTACTGAACTCATTATATACTCTAGAATATATGTAGTTTATAAACTTTATTAGAAATAATTCATTTAATTGAACTTGTTAAGTTTCTAATTACAACTTATCATCTAAAGAATTACAAGGCTTAACTTCATGAGCTAAAGCTTTGTAAATTCCGTTAGAAACTTCTCTTGCTTGGATATTAACACAAGTATCTTCTTGAATCCAAGCACCCACATCTTCTTTAGTTACTTCTTCTCCATTAATGTAAGAATCTTCAACACGA
>JABHWJ010000026.1 GCA_018657845.1 Candidatus Woesearchaeota archaeon
ACAGAGAGCCAGCAAAAGGAAAAACAATGTATGTGGATTTACAAGGCCCCCAATTTGTTAAATTTGAATTTGATCATGATATTAAAAGTAATACTACCATAGAGATGTCTTTCTCTGTACTTACAGATGAAGAGGCAAGTTGCGAATTTAAGGTTGAGAAGACATTTCCTTTTGTTCCACCAGAACTGGATATTTTTCAGGACCCAAAAGTAAATTTAGATGTGAAAACACACATTTTGGAAATGGAAGGAGAAAAGTTTAGGATAAATGTGACTTGTGTAGATTTGTGGGGGAATCCTTCAGAATTTGAAGAGTTTGATTTTGTTCCAGATTTGGCTCAAGACATAAAAATAATTTACCCTCCTTATGGGAGTGTGATAGATACTTCTAAAGTTAAGTTTAAAGTAGAAACGGAAACAAGTATGACTTGTTTTTTGAAAGATTCAGATACCTTGGAAGCAATTCCGGGAGGAGTGTTTAATGTTTTAGACACTCCAAATAATAAGGTTCATGAGACTGATGAAATAATAGTTCCAATAGGAGATCATGATAATTATTTGGTTAGTTGTAATCCGATCTTACAAGGAGAACAAGAAAGCCATAATTTCTTCTTTTTTAAAGTAGGGATTGCTGGTCCAGATGTAGTGGCTAAGTATAATAATATAATTCGACCAGAAATGGAGTGGAGTGATAGTTTTAAAGAGAATGTAGATTTGAAATTAGAATGTCAAAACGTTCCTCCATGGGATGAGTGTTTAACTTCTACTGTCTATTATTGTTTGACTGAAACTGGAGGATATTGTGATCCTTTTGGAGAAAGTGTTTACGAAAGTTCTCTGTTGATTGAAGAGAATAAAAAAATCTACTATGCGGCTTTAACTCCGGCAGGATTGAAAGGAGAATTAAAAAGTGGAGAAATTTTTATAACTGGGGCAGGGATAAACATAGTGGCGCCGAATCCTTATACTTACAATGATCAGAAATGGGGTTTTAGTAATGTAAAACCTTTTGATTTGAAAATTTCTACGGCGATAAAAACTAAAGAATGTAAGTTTGATCAGTTTCCTTTGTTTGATTTTGAAAAGACTATTGCGGGAACAAAAATCTTCCAACAGGTGGATGCAAATAATTACAAAAAAGAAAAGTTTTCTGATCCAGAGAATTATCCCCCTGGATTACAATTTGGAGAGGGAGAATCCGATATTGTAATTGCAGTTAAGTGTTTAGATACTGAAGAGGTAATTAGTCCACATGAACAGTTATTTTTACAGTATGACCCTACACCACCCGTAATTACAGATGCAAAAGCAATTCCAAAATTAGTGGTAATTGGTGACAGTGTTTCTTTAATAGTGGAGGTTGATGATCCAGCAAGGTGTAAGTATGATTTAGAAAGTACAGAATGGGAGAGTATGCAGGGAGAATTTAATGGTTTTGAAGAAGGAATTTTGAAAGATAAATTGATTCATGAAAAAGGGTTAAGTGGACAGACAAAACAAAGTTATGTTTACAATGTGGTTTGTCAGAATGGGGCAGGAGACCTTTCTGAGCCAGCACAAATTCCCGTTGAAGTAGACATTACTGCGATAGGAGGGATAGAAGAGTTGTGGCCAGATGGAGAATTATTATTGACAGAATCTGTGGATGCTTATGCATTTTCTAATGTTGAGGGGACCTGCACATTTGTCCCTAATAGTGATATGGATAATCCTGGACTTTTTGATCCAACTGGAGGGATGGAGCATAGAAAAACATTTTCAGGATTAACACCTGGCGAATATAGTTATTTGTTTACTTGTAGTTTCATAACTGGACATAATTCTAAAGAAGGATTGAAGTTCTGGTGGGTGATTGATAGTCAAGGACCAAAGATAAGTGAAATAGAAGATGGAGAATATTCTTGTGATTTAGGAGAAACTCCTAAAGTCTTTGTATATGCTAATGAGACTTCTGATAATGCGGCAATGACTTATGAATATGAGCTTTATGATGAAGATAAAACACTAATTACCAAAGGGGTGATTAATGAAGGAAGTTTTGTAATCAGTACTATTTTGGAAGATAATAATTCTTATTATTTTAGGGTTAGAGCTACTGATGAATTAGGATTAATTGGGAATTGGGAAAAAAGTGATGGTTTTTTAGCGATTGATAAAGATGATCCAATTTGTTTGGGAGATGTAACAAAACCTACCTTAAATATCTCTACTGAAAAGAGTTGTACTGATGTAAAAGTAGAAATAAAATGTAAAGATGATATTGGTTGTTTGAATATTAGTTATAATGATAATTTTGAAAAAGAAAAGTGTTCTCCATTTTATGATTATAAAAATGCAGTGATGTTTAATCGGACAAAGTGGTTATGTTATTCTGCCGCAGATAAAAATGGAAATTCAGGCAAGGGAGCAACTAAGATAGAAGTTCCTGATGATGACGGAGATGGAGTTTTAGATCATTGCGATGATTGTAATTTCACTGCGATTGGGACAACAGTTAATGGGGCGGGTTGTTCAGTAGGACAATTAAAAACAGATGGAAATTTCTTGGATACTGACGATGATGGGTTGCCAGATTACTGGGAAAATCTTTATGATGCCAGTGGCTGTGAGTTTGATACAGAATTAAAAGATACAAATGGCAATGGGGTTAATGATGCCCAAGAAGATTATGATGAGGATGGGTATACTAATCTAGAAGAATATGAAAATAACATTAACCCATGTAGCTTTAGTATCTTAGATACTGATGGAGATGGAATAGAAGATTATGAAGATGTTTGTGATGATACTCCTGCATATGAATTAAGTTTAATTGTTACAGATCCAAGTGATCAGTGGTATGGTTGTGGTCCTTCAGAGATTCCTGAAAGTAGTTCTGCATTAGATGAAGAAACTGGAATTGGTGAAGGAGGAGACGTATCTCCTGGATTAGATGCAGAAGTTAGTATCGTTGCTTGGACATTGTTTATAATCGGATGGTTGTTAGTTTTAGGTGGAGGAGGATATTTGTATTACTATTATAATTATGGTCCTGGAAAAGGAAGAGCTGCTGCTCCGGTTAGGAGAGTGGCCCCAACTCAAACAAGGCCAGTAATGAGAAGGCCAACAACAGCTCCAAGAAGAAGAGTTGCGAGAAGGTCAATAACTCGTGGTAGAAGGACCTTGCCTGGATTTAGTAAAGATTCTAAGACGATTCCTCATTTGGGTTCAATAGTTTCTAGGAAAGGACCCCAAGTGAATAAATTAAAAGATTTGGTGGGGAAGTATCAAGAGAAGAAAGAAGTGATTAAGCCAGGATTAAGAAAAGAAGAAAAGAATATTTTTGATAAATTAGAATCTTTGGCCAAGAAAGGGGAGAAGAAAGATCTCAAAAAAGTAGTTAGTAAAGAAGAAGCTAAAGATATTTTTGCTGATTTGAAAAACGTAATCAAAAAAAGGAAGAGTAAATAGATGAAGAAAAAAGCACAAATCATGGGACAGGTATTCGTTTATATCATTGCAGCAGTTACTTTTGCAATGATTTTGATTTTTGGTTATAATGCCATTCAGAAATTTTTAGATAAAGGAGAAACTGTGGAATTTTATACATTTAAATCTTCTTTGGAAAGTTCGGTTAAGGAATTATATTCTCAAAAAGGTTCGGCACGAGTGAAAACTTTTCATGTCCCAGGAGATTATAGAGAAGTTTGTTTTGTGAATATGGAAAAAGATAATCCTCCGGATGGGAATGTTTTTTGTTCGAATCATGGGATAGTGTGTGATGCATGGAAGACTGCTAAAGAGACAGATGCTCCAACAAAAAATGCAGATGCCAATGTTTTTTTAGATCCACTTTCTCCGGTGCCATTGAAAGTTTATAACATCGATCCTTCTGGAGGAGATACAGAGGGAGTGTTATGTTTTGAAATTAATGGAGGAAGTTTTGAGGTTAAGTTAGAAGGAATGGGTGACAGGGTAGTGGTTTCTTCTATGAAATGATTTAATGCACTATGAAAAACAGAAAAAAGAAAGGACAAGTGCAAATTCAGTTTAATTGGATTTTTATTCTAATTGCAGGGGCAGTGATTTTACTTTTTTTTGTAGGTTTAGTTGTTAAACAAAAAGGGGTTGCAGAACAAGGGATAAGAACAGAAATTTTAACAGCATTAAAACCAATAATAACTGCAGAAGCTTTTAGTGAAAAGACAAAAATTGTAGTAGAAGTTCCTGACGAGGAGGTTTTTTTCCACTGCACGGATGACGTTTCTAATTATGGGATTCAAAAGGCAGGGGTGGCCATAGATACTCCAATAACGCCAATCTTTGCACCAGAATCTATCATGACAACAAAGATGGTAAGTTGGAGCCTTCCTTATCAGATGCCATATAAGGTAATGGATTTGTTGATAGTTTCAGCAATTAATAATAAGTATTATGTTTTGGGAGATGAAACAAAGTTTAGAACAGAGTTGATTAATTTTACAGAAGAATTTAATTTTGATGAGATTAATTCCGGGGAGTATACTTCTCTTGATCCAGGAGATAATTTTAGGATAAGGATGGTTGTGTTTGGATCGACTAATAATGTATTTACTGAAAATGGTGGAGTAATTCCTAAAAAATTAGCAGCAATGGGAAAGAAATTAAGTGGGGTTTTGATTGATAAGAAGGAAACGATTAACGGAGCCACACTTACGTTTTATGAGAATGAGTATAGTTCTATTGGTAATTCTGGGACTTGGGTAAGCAATGGAGAGATAGATACTATTGGTTTTTCTTCAATGGGGGCAAAAGATTCTGTGTTATATGGGGCAGTGTTTGCTGAGAGTAAAGATAGTTTTGAATGTAATATGATAAAGGTTTTTACAAGAATGAATTTGTTGAATAAAGTTTACGAAAAAAAGATGAAAACTGTTGAAGAACATTTTGGGAATACAGGAAATAATGATTGTACTAAATTTTTGGAACAATTGGGAGGAGCAGGAATAGATAGTTTCATGGCGGATTTACAAGATAAGGTTGGGACATGTGTTTCGGCTCTGAAGGTATGTGATGTTTTAGGAAGTGGTGAATGGGGAGCAAAAAAATTACAATCAACTAATCAAGGTTTATTGGGTCAAGGATGTATGAGAATTTATTAAGAAAATGATTGAGAAGAAAAAAGGGCAAGTAAGGATGATGGAGACTTTAGCAATCATGTTTATCTTTTTTATTCTAGTGGCGATGGGAATGGGGACTTATTATGGTTTTAAGAAAAGTTCTATTATACAAGAAAGGGAAGATTTGTTTGCTAAGAAAGCGATCGATGTTTCAATAAAAGTTTCTTTTATGCCTGAATTAGCTTGTACTCGAGGAGAAGCAGAATTAAAGTCAAATTGTATTGATGTGAATAAATTAATTCATTTGAAAGATCTTATGAAAGATAAAGAATTTCAAGATTATTTTTTTGATTTGTTTTCTTATGCTAATGTAACTGTGGAACAGATATATCCTGAAAAAAAAGAATATGTTATTTATGAATTTCCTAAACCAAATTGGACAGAGGTTTCAGAAACTCCTTTTGTGGTGGTGTTAAAAGATGATAAAAAAACCATTGGAAATGAACATAGATTTGGAGTATTACATGTTGAGGTGTTTAGATGAAGTTTAGTAAAAAGGCACAAATGGAGATTGTTGGTTTAGTTGTAATAGTAATCTTGTTAACTTTGGGAATGTTGTTTATAGCAAAGTTTGTGATGCAAACAGATTCTTCAGGGAAGGAAATTTTTACGAGAAGGTTTTTGGCTTCAAGTACGTTAGGGGCGATGTTAGATACTAATTATGATTGTCCTGCATTAGATCATCCCCCAACAATCGCAGATTTATTGGAGGCGTGTGTAGAAGATCCAAATAGGTATGATTGTGAATTTGGTTTTAATAATTGTATGAATTCTTATGCGGTTGTGGAGAATTTAACTAATAGTACTTTGGGAGATTGGGGAAAGAAATATTATTTTAGTGCTTCTTTGTTGGCTTTTGGAGATGCAACACCGTTAGATTTGTTTGACGATGGAGTGGGAGGAGATCCTTGTTTGGGGGAAAAAGATTCTGAAGAAAGGGTCTTGCAAACAACAAACGGTATTTTGAAGTTGCATTTAGAGATTTGTGGCAAAAATTAGGGTTTTTGAAAGGGGTATTTTGTTCTTGAAGCCATAGTAACATTTATATATTTATAACAATTTAATAGACTATTAATATTTAAATAAATTTGAGGTGAATAAAGATGGATAAAAAAGGTCAAGGTATTTCTTTAAATGTGATTATTATCGCAGCAATAGCTTTGATTGTTCTAGTAGTCTTGGTACTTATTTTTACTGGAAGGATTAATGTTTTTGAAGAAGGTGTTAGTAAAGAAAGTCAAGCAGAACTAATCAAAATGAAGATTCAGTATGGTGATTGTAGACCAACTTTAACTACAGAGTCTAATTTTATAAAAGCTTTAGATGGAACAGAGAGTGTAGATCAAGAAGATGCAATAAAATCAGACTTTGATACAGAGATTTCTCGTTGTGATGCGTTTAATGATAAGATAAACTGCGAGAGTGCTGACTGTAAGTGGAGTTAAGATGAAGGACATCAAGGGTCAGGGAAGAACCTTCTGGATAGTTGTCACGGCAGTGATTGCTTTGGTAGTTCTGGTGGTTTTATTGCTGATTTTTAGTGGTAAGGTTAACATTCTGGAATCTGGATTGCTGAATTGTGAGAATAAAGGCGGAGCTTGTGTTCAATGTGCTACTGAAGGTTGTTCTCAAACTGTTTGCAACGAAGGACTTACTAAATCAACAGTATTCAGCTGTCCAAATGTGGGTGCAAAAGAACAAATCTGTTGTTTGACTGCAAAGAAAAAGGCAGGCCAAACTTGTGATTCTTCCGGAGATTGTGTTGCTGGATTGGTGTGTAAAAGCCAAGTTTGTACAACTAACTAAAAATGGACCGAAAAGCTCAAGGAAACATGTGGTGGATTATTATTGCAGTAGTTCTAGCAGTGATTGTGATGATTTTAATGAGCATATTCTTTTCAGATAAAGCAGAAAAAGGAGGAAAGGGGTTTTTAGATTGTGAATCTAAAGGAGGAAGTTGTGTGACCTCAGAGTGCGGCACAGGATATTACCTTACTTCTTTCTTTGAATGTTCAACAAATGATAATCCTTGTTGCATGCCAGAAGATGATGATTCGTAGTATTTTGAATAAGAAGGCCATCGCTGCAAAGATGTTAGTAACAATACTTTTTGCAGTGGCGGTGATACTTTTGACTTTAGGATATATGGGATATAAGTTATACACCTATTTTGGTTTAGGGGGTTAAAATGAATAGAAAAGGACAAGCGCCAGGATTTCCAATGATTATTGTGATAGCCTTTGGAATCATTGCTTTACTTGTAATCTTGTTAATGGTAGCGAACTGGGCAGGATGGTTGGATTTTTCAAGTATCTTTAAAGGAATAATGGGGAGGTAAATGGCAAGTTTAACTATCGGAGGAATTGGAAAAATTTTACTTTTGATAATTTTTTTAGCGATAGCAATCTGGGCTTTCTTTGGACCGGGAGAATTATATGACAGAGTTAGGGATTTGGTGGAAGGGGTTAAAGAAGTTGCGCCAACAATGGGATCAGACGAATACTTGGCAGGAGATATTGCGTTGCCAGAGACTCATAACGAAGCAGTAACTGGTTTGTATGATACTATGAATCAAATGGCTAATTCTCCTAAGAAGAATTGTTTTGCCAATTATGGTGGGTTGCCAGGAGGATTAGGACAAAGAGGAGAAGGAACAGAAATAGAGTTATTTGAAGAATCGGGAAATGTATTTTATATTGTTAAAAATGGAAATCAAATTGTGCCTGGTTATCCTACACAGATTCCTGGAGCAAAATTATGTGTTATTGCCAGTGATGATGGAAGTGTGGCAGAGAATTTTTATAATCAGATTTTAAAGCAAGAAAGTGGAAGTGGAAGTTATGTTTCGAATATAGCAGAATTGAAGATTTATTATACTGATGGGACTGATGGTTGTGTTGTTAGTAATGGGATTCACATTGATACCGGAATTCTTCCTGCAGAAGGAGATTGTTCAGGAGATAATCTTCAAGATGGGGGCTGGTTGTTTAAAGGTCCAAATAATGAAATTTGTTTCTTTCCTACAGAATCAGATACCCTCCCCTCAATTACAGATGATTGTGAATCAGAAGATTATGGTTTGAAAAGTGATTGTTTAGAAGATGCAGGTTCTGGAGATAATACTGCCATCCCTAACCTTATTGCTGAAGGAAAATTAAAACTATGTGGTAATCAAGAAGGATGGACAAAGTATTGGTGGGTTAATATTTTGGAAGAAGCAAGGGACTTAGGAACTGATGAATATGTTTGGGGAAGTATTGATAAAACTTGTTTGGAAGGGTTGTCTTGTTTTGAATCTAAAGATAAACAATGTGTGAATAATCCTCCAGAAAAATATGAAATGGACGGATGTAAAATATTTGCGACTAGTAGTAATTCAGGAGATTGTGCAGCAGGTGGAGCAAAAGAAGGAGCACAGATCAGACCAAGAGCAACATCAAATAGTGATGTTTTTGATTTTATTTCTTCTAATGATATAGTTTCGAGTAGCGTAAAAGGAACGACAGAAGGAGTAAATTTATTATTAGATAATTTTGCCTGGAAAACTAATACAGATTATGGCTTACTTTGCAAAGAAAGTAGATGGTACGAATGTAATGAATTATCTAAAGATAAAAGTTTAATAATTGGAACTAAAAATTATGTTTGTACTAAATCTGGGGCTTCTTATCTCTGGGAAGGATCTTCAGATTCTGACTCCGATGGAGTGCCAGATCTTTTAGATAATTGTCCTAATATCGTTAATGCAGACCAGTTAGATAAAGATTCAGATACTTTTGGAAATGTTTGTGATGATTGTGTAGATGATTTTGGAACATTACAGGGATGTCCAGAAACCTTGGTTTTAGATTCTGATTTTGATGGAGTAAATGATAATGTAGATAATTGTCCTTTAACTTCTAATGGAGATCAATTAGATGCCGATGGTGACTTAGTAGGAGATGCTTGTGATGATTGTGTGAATGAATTTGGAACTTCACAAGGAACATTACAGGGGTGTCCATAATTAAGATTATGGTTGGTTAAAAATAAAAAATGAATTCAAAAAAAGATAAAATAAAGTTCACCAAATCTTTCGTTCCTAACGGAAAGAAAGGTGGAGTGTCTTGGGATAGGCTTTTGTTAATTTTAATTCTATTGGTGAGTTTTGTTTTGATTGTTGCAGCAGTGAAAAATTTTATTGATAAGGCTGAACCTTACGAATTAGAAGTTGCTTGTCGAGGGAGTATGGCCTTAAGAGCGCATTCAGCAATCAATACAATGGGAACAGAAATTAAATGGTCTCCTTTGTTGTGTAAAACTCAAGATTTATACATCACTGCGGGAAGAGATAAAATCTATGTAATGGACCAATTAGCAGATTTAATGGGTAGATGTTGGTGGATGTTTAATGAAGGGAGATATAATGATGTTGTTTCAGATACTGAGTTGAAGATTCTCCCAGAGTTTACTGCAAAGAACGGTTGCTTTTTATGTTATACTGTAGGGATAAAAGCGCAGAAGTTTGATCCATTTGGAAAAGGAGAGTTTTTAGCATATTTGAATTCACAGAATCATCCTTCTATTAAAGATATGACTTATATGAAATATTTCCAAGAACATGGTGGGGCTGGGAATGTGAGGATTTTGCCAACAAGTAGCGGAGAAGATGTTTTTGCTCCGGGAAAGGTGTATGGGGTTGCTTTTGTTTCTAAATCTTTTGATACCAGTTGGTATCAAAATGTGTTTGCTAATGAACCAAATATTCAAACAAGCACAATAATAGTTGCTACTTTAGATAATTTGAAACAAAATAATCAAGATTTATGTTTTGGTGGAGATATTGGAGATATTGCAGGAAATTAATAAAAGGGGATGATAAAATGAAATTAAATTTAAAAGATAAAAAAGGGGCAAGTTTGATGATCATGGTTTTAGGATTAATTGTGTTAACTTTAATCGCAGTGTTAATATTTACATTAGGAGCAAATAAAATTTTTACTAAAGAACGGGGAGCGATTTTAGGGACGATTGAGAATTTAGGAGATCCTGATGGGGATGAAGTGCCCAATATTAAAGATAAGTGTCCATGTATTCCTCGATGTGAGGGAGGAAAAGGAACTATAGAGGGATGTCCAGATGGGATATCTTTGCAAGCAGCCAATAATGATTTAAAGAAGTTTCAGAATGAAAAGAAGTGCATCGAGATTGATTTTTGTGGAGGACAAGGTCCTACTGGAAACTGGGATTTAGTCGTGGAGAGTTTTAGTTTGAGTGAAGGGGGCGGAAAAAAAGGAGATTCACAAGTTCCATTTAGAGTAGATTTAGAGGGGATAAAAACTAGCGTAAAAACAGGGATTCATTTTAATGTTAAAAATGGTGCTGAAGCAATTCCAAATCAATTTAAAACCAATATTTATGTTTGTAATAAAGGTAAAGATGATTGTAAAAAAGAAAAAGAGTATTTTACAGTGGGATTGAATGAAGGGAAGGTAATTTCTGGAGATGGAGAAGGAACTAATTATATAACTCTTGGCGATGGAGATTATTGTGATTGTAGTGGAGCAAATTGCAACGGAGAATGCTGGGTTAAGATTGTAGCGGATGCAGAAAGTAATGTTGATGAACTCAATGAGAATAATAACGATAAATGGATTTATGTATTTTTGGAAAAGCAAGGATAAGAATGAAAAGAGGGAGAAAAGGAGGGTTAGTATTAGAGGTTTTACTAGGAATTATTATTGCCTCACTCTTTTTTTTTGCAGCTTGTTCAACGATAAATAAAGCATTACATGGAAGTTTTCAAGCCCAGACTAATGCTCAAGAATTAGCGGCAGAAATAATGTCTGTGGGAGAAGGAGTAAAAAGTCCTTTTGTGTTAACTGCTGATGAAAAAACTTTTTTAGCAGCGTTTTCTCAAAATGAAAAAGTTTTTGTAGATACTGATGATAAAGGATTAGGCACAACTACTCATACGCAGTCAAATCCTACTGGGGGAATGACAACAATCCAAACTACTACATATCGTAGAGAAAAGTATTATCTTTCTTATCCTCAAAAAGAGTGTGAAGGAAAGGATTGTTTATGTTTATGTAGAAAATATACTAATGGCTTGGGGAATTATATTTCTACAGATACAGAAACTGAAGGAGAAGGAACTTCAAATATTAAACATAAGGTTTATGAAATTACAGAAGTAGAACGGTTTTGCACCCAATTGTCTTGTTATGTTTTGAATGGAGTTGAATTAAAAGAAAGTTGGGGAACTTTGAGAAAAGAAGGAGGCCCACGGAGAGTAGATTTATTATTAGAAAATGTTGGAGGAATGTTAAGTATATCCGGAGGATATCCTTAAGATGGATAAAAAAGGAGGATTGGTTTTGAACATGTTGTTGACATTATTATTTGCAGCAATAGTGTTTGTTCCTACCTGTGCATTTACTTCAGAATTCTTTCGTACTGGCCAACAAGGTCATGAAAGTGTACAAGAATTAGCAGCAGAAATAATGTCTGTAGGGGAAGGAGTAAAAAGTCCTTTTGTGTTAACTGCTGATGAAAATACATTTTTGACTGCTTTTGTTACAGAAGATAGGGTGCAATTGAAGGAGACTTTTAAGGAATTAATTATTCCGAATCCATCAACATCTAGTTCAAAGACAATTCAGATTAAGAGTAGATATTATTTTAATTATGAAGAAGCTAAACAAAAATGCGAGAAGCCTTGTGTTTGTTTGTGTAAAGAATTTATAGAAAAAAGTGCTAATGTTGTAAAGGATGAAGGAAGTTTGGTTGTTAAAAGAGAAATAGAATACGATTATTCTTGTTCAAATTTAAATTGTTATGATCTTAGCGGAGTAAGTTTAAAAGAGAATTGGGGAACTTTACGTGAAGAGGGTGAAGCAAGAAGAGTAGATTTGGAATTAGAAAATGTAGGTGGAGTTTTGAATATAAAGGGAGGATTTCCTCTTAATAAGCCAATAAGTTAAAAATGAATAAGAAAGGAATATCACCACTAATGTTGATTGGAGAGTTGTTGTTGATAGGATTAGTGGCAACTATGATTTTTAAACTGGCAGGAGATTATTCAAACTCCGAAGAGATTATTGTGGAAAAATTAGCAGATGACATTACGTTAACGGTAAATACATTTATCGGCGTTCCAGGAGATAAAACAGTTAGTTTCTACTGGTTGGATCTTTCTAAATATGAGATACTTTTAGTTAAAGACAGAGTGATTGTCAGAGGAGAAGAAGGATTGGAGGTAACAAAATACTTTTATGTTCCTTCGAATTATGATCTTACGGGACAAAGTAAAAATCTGAGAGATGTGTCTTTAAAAAAAACAGGTAAGAAGATAGAGTTGAAAGGAGTAGGTTCATGAGAATGAATAAAAACGGAGGAGTTTTTGATATAACTCAAAAAATTGTATTCTGGCCAATTGCAATATTTATTATTATTATTATTTTATTTGCGGTTTCAGGAATGTTGTTTGGTTACCGGAACAGTTTGGTGGAAATTCCAGTGCAGTTGAAAGCAGAGGCAGTGGCAATAAGATTTCTTAATGCTCCAGAATGTTTTACTTATGTTGATGAAGAAGGAATTATTAATCCCGGAGTGATTGAGGCAAGTAAATTTACTCAAGATCAAATGTATGATTGCTACCATACTCCTGGAGGAACAGAAGGAGCAAAGTGGCTGAATTTTAAAATAGAAATAGAAGGTTATGGTGAATTAAAGACAGAGGAGTTTTATGAAGGTTCAATTATATTTCCACTGTATAAAAACGTTTTAGTTAAAGATGGAGATAATTTTTTTGGAAAGAGGATGATAATATATGTTCAAGAAAAGATCTAGTTTTAGAGGAAAAAAAGGTAAGGATGAAAGAGATTTCATCAAACCTTCTTTTCTTAAAGGAAAAAAAGGTGCAGTAGATGTGTTTGATTTATTGTTTACTGTTTTGTTAATGGTGCTATTTTATTTTTTCTTGAGTGGGCAGTTAGAACAGCCATACACACAACAAGAAGGGGATATTTTAAACAAATTAGCAGTAATTGATGGGACACAAAACGCACTTGGTTTTTTGAAAGGATCTTATGGTTTAACTGGGGGAAATAATGCAGACATAATTGGAGGAACAGATTTAAGTAATGTTTACGTTCAAGATACTATCTCAGAGTTGAGTGATAGGGATGAAAATTGTAAGGTGGGTTGGAAATTAATTTGGAGAGATGCAGCAGGATTTAGTGATTGGGATTATTTTAAGATATTGATGGTGAAACAAGGGACGGCTTATGACTTTTCGGTGGGCTGCGGTTTAAATGAAGAATATATACAAACACATGAATTTGGATTTTGGGATTAAAAATGAGAATTAAAGGAAAAAAAGGAGTATTTTTAGATTTAATTGTTTTTATAGTTTTAGCAGCAGTAGGAATGACTGCAATCATGTTGATACCAAATCTTGGCACGGATCATATGAAAGGAACCCTAGCGATGAATTTAATGAAAGAGCAAGTTGAAGTAGAAAAGAATGAATTTTATATTGATATGGTAGCGAGATATGCTGTTTATTGGGGATTAGAAAAAGGTTTAGAAAGATCAAACATGAACGCAGAAATACAAGGTTCTACTCTTGTTTATCCTTTGTTAACTGATGGCAAGGTAAGTGTAAGTTTATCATTTAAGGGATTTTTTATGGAAGAGTTTGTAGCAGTTTTTAAAGAATATATAGAGATTCTTGGTGAAGGGGTAACTGGAGTTAGTGTGGACCCATACCAAAGAGGTAAAGTAGATTTAAGTTTTGTAGATTATGATTGGAAACCTCCAGAGAATGGAAAGACTTACGTGGTGGGGAAGAAGAAAAACCCCGATGGATGGACAAATTTTGGAATGTATCAAGATAAAAGTATAGAGATGGGTTATGATTTTTTAGAATACGATCAAATATCAAACGAAGCAAAAATAGTTTTTAATAAATGTAAGGATGATGAAGATTTGTTAAATTGCGTGAACTTGAATGCTGGAGATACATGGGAAGCTAAGTTTCCTACTGGGAATTTGCTAGCAGATAAAAGTAGATTGGGGTTTTATACTTCAGAACCACTGAAAAGTGCAATGGAGAAAGCATATGGAGAGAGAGCAATTATTTTTGATGTGACTAGTCCTAATGGATATCAATATTTAGTTCCAGGTGGAGAAGAAGATATAGTTTATCAGTTTGCAATGGTGTTCTTACCAGAAAAACCTTTTTCTGTAAAGGAAATTAATGTGTATAGATTTAGTAATGAAGCGGTGTTGGTAGAATTTAGCGAAAGTGATTATGCAACTAGTTATGACATTTATTTTACAGAGTATAATGCAGCAAATTTAGTTTCTAAAACTGATGAAGAGATTAGGGGATTGTTGGGTTATTTAGTACAACCGTTCTATAAAGAAATTGTTTCTTTATTGTTTAAGGAAGAATTGCCAACTGAACCGCAATTAGCTAGTTGTTCGGTGATTAAAGAAAGTTTGTGTGATCTGGGTTTTCAAGAAGGAAAGGTTTATTTTTATGGCGATAAATTATACTATGTGTTAAAGTCAAATTATTTGCAAAGCGGGAAGACTTATTCTTTCATGGTTACTGGAGTTAAAGGGGCAAAAGAGTCGATAATTAATTTAGAAGTAGAGGAGTTTAATTTCCTATAGTTTTGACAATCCAAAACCTTATAAAGCACTGTTTTTTCTGATTTACTGGGGTGTTGTAAAAATGTTTAAGATTCCAATTAATGAATTAAAGCAAAAAATTGTTCAAAGTGGTAAGATCACTGAAGATTCTCTGGATGAGAAAATAAAGAATAAAATTAATGAGCTTTCTGGGTTAATTTCTGAAGAAGGAGCTGCACATATTATTGCTAATGAATTAGGAATAGTAATAGTTCCAGCAGAAGGCGAGAGATTAAAAATAAATAAGATTTATGTAGGGATGAGAGGAGTGGAAGCCTTAGGAAAAGTAGTAAGAGTTTTTGGATTAAGAGAATTCCAAAAAGGAGATTCTACTGGAAAAGTAGCAAGTATAGTAATCGGGGATGAATCCGGAACGATCCGAGTTGTTGGCTGGGGAGAAAAAGCCGAGGTAGTGGGAGGATTAAACGAAGGAGATACTATTTTAATTAAATCAGGTTATGTTAAAGAAAATCGTGACCAGAAAGAAGTCCACTTAAATGATAAAAGTCAAGTTGATGTAAACCCGGCTGGAGAGGTTGTTGAAGGAGTAAGACAAGGTCCAAGTTATGATAGAAAGAAGATTTCTGAATTGGGAATTGACGAAGAAGGAGAACTAATGACTACAGTTGTACAAGTTTTTGATCCACGTTTCTTTACAGTCTGTCCTGAATGTAATAAACGAGTACAGGAAAGAGATGGCGGATTTCATTGCCATGAACATAATGAGGTTAAGCCAGTAGTTTCTTATGTTTTGAATTTGGTTTTAGATGACGGAAGCGGAACAATAAGGGCAGTATTTTGGAAGAGCCAGATAGAAAGTTTATTGGGGAAGAGTGAAGCAGAGGTAGCTAGCTTTAAAGACAATTTAGCAGCTTTTGAAGACATAAAAACTGATTTGTTAGGAGAACAATTCAAATTGTTAGGTAAGGCAAAGAAGAACGATATGTTTGATAGGTTGGAGTTTAATGTACAACGTGTTTTCAAAGCTGATGCTGAAGAAGAAATTAAAAAAGTAGAAGAAAATAATTAAATTTTTTTATTTATATTTTTCCTACTAATTCTAATCCAGGTGTTAGTACATCTTTACCTGGTTCCCAATTCGCAGGACAAACTTTATCGCCATGTTCTTTAACAAACTGGGCAGCTTTTAGTTTTCTTAATAATTCAACGCTACTTCTACCAATGCTGTTGTCATGTAATTCCCAGGCTTTGAGGTTTCCTTCAGGATCAATAATAAATGTTCCTCTTAAGCTGAGACCTTCTTCTTGGATATAAGTCTTATAGGCGCGGCAAATGTTTCCAGTAGGATCTGCCAACATGGGGTATTGGATTTTTTTGATTGTTTCTGAGCTGTCCCACCAAGCTTTGTGAACAAAAGCAGTATCTGTACTAATGCTTAAGATTTCAGTGTTTAATCTTTTGAATTCTTCGTAATTATCAGCTAAACTTCCTAGTTCTGTCGGACAGATAAAAGTGAAATCAGCAGGATAAAATACTAAGACTACCCATCTTCCGTGGTAATCCGCTAAATTAACTTTTTTGATTTCTCCATTGTGAAAAGATTCTGCTGAGAATTTTGGGGCAAGTTGGTTGATTATCAATTTGGGTTCTTCCATTTTATTTTTCCTCCAAGATTATTTATTGATATTTTAATTTAATAATTATATAAAGGTTGTGAGGTAGTGTAAATTTAGGATATTAAAATGCAACAACAAAAGAATTATTAACTCGAGTTATTTTGTTTTGTTATGTTATTTTATACACATATCTTTTTAGGAATTGTTAGTTTTTTATTAATGGGGAGATTCTTTAATGGAGGAAATGAAATAATCTTTTTCTTTTTGGTATTAATTGGGAGTGTGTTGCCAGATATTGATGAAGCAAAAAGTAAAGTTAACAAAAGTTTAGGGATGGTGGGTTGGGTGGTTAGTTTTTTTTCTAAACATAGGGGGATGTTTCATTCGGCTATTTTTGGAGGTTTGTTATTTTTAGTAATAAGTTTAGTTAGTAATAGCTATTATGGTTATGGTTTGTTGATTGGTTATTTTGCCCATATCCTTGGAGATGGATTAACTCCCAGAGGGATAAAGTTATTTTATCCATTTTCTGAATTTAAAATAAAAGGTCCACTTAGGGTCGGTGGGGTCGGAGAATGGGCATTATTTGTAGGATTAGTTGTGATAGTGATTAGAGATTTATTGTTAGGAATTTTTTGATTTGACGTGACTTTTTTGTCCCAGTAGACAACTGGACAACCTCAGTAAAGGTATTTAAAGGAGTTAGGTTTATTAGTTGTTGTGATCAGAAATGGTCGCCCCTCACCAAATGTATAATTGCGTTTGGGTTGAAATAAAATGCGAAAGCAAGAGGTGGTTTGAATGAACCAAAAAGTAGTTGTAGAAAATGTGGGCAATGCCCAAGGTAATTTACCTGAAAAAAAGTTTAGAGCAGGATCAATTTCTGCTACAGTGTGGCTTAACAAAAGCCAAGAAGGAAAAGAATACCGGACTATAAGTATAGATCGGAATTATAAAGACAAAAACGACGAATGGCAATCAACGAATTCTTTGCGAGTTAATGATTTGCCTAAGGCAAGAGTGGTGTTACAGAAAGCTTACGAATACCTTGTCCTAAATGAACAAGTATTATTTAAAGGTGATTAAGATGACTAAAAATAAAAAAGAATTAGATTGTGAAGATATGGAAATTAGTTGTGGGGATGAAGAAGTTATTCCTAAGGCAAAAGGAATTAAAGGAGTACAGACAGAAACTGTGATGGAAGTAAAAGTGAGAGAGAAAAAGATTCAAGATCTTCCCGGAGTTGGGGCAGCAACTGCAGAAAAATTAGAATCTGCAGGCTATCGAGATATGATGGCGGTAGCTGTGGCGACAATCGGAGAATTAGTAGAAACTGCAGGTGTTTCAGATGCAGTAGCCAGAAAAATGATCAATGCTGCTCGTGATTCTATGAAAATGGGTTTTGAAACTGGAATGGAAGTGTTGAAAAAACGAGAGTTAGTTTGTAAGCTTAGTACTGGTTCAGAAAGTTTTGATACTTTGATGGGTGGGGGTTTTGAAACCAATGCCATAACCGAATGTTTTGGAGAGTTTGGAAGTGGTAAGACTCAGATTGGACATATCTTGGCAGTGAATACACTCAAAGAAGATCCAGATGCATATGTAGTTTATCTTGATACTGAAAATACATTTAGGCCAGAAAGAATTACTCAATTAGCTCATGGGGCGGGAATCGATCCACAAGACGCATTGAGTAGAATTATGGTTGCTCGGGCATATAATACTGACCATCAGATGTTACTTGCTGAAAAAGTTGATGGATTAATTACAGAACAGGGAAAGAAAATTAGATTGCTAGTTGTAGATTCGTTAACTTCTCACTTCAGGGCAGAGTTCATTGGTCGGGGAACTTTAGCTGAGAGGCAGCAAAAGTTGAATAGACATATGCATGCCTTGGCAAAGATTGCATCTTCGCATAATGTTTGTGTTTATGTAACGAATCAAGTAATGGCTAAACCAGATCAGTTCTTTGGTGATCCAACTCAATCCATTGGAGGACATATTGTTGCTCACGCATCCACTTTTAGAATTTACTTACGTAAAGGTAGAAAAGGTAGCAGGGTAGCAAAGTTGATTGATGCCCCTAACTTACCCGATGGTGAGACTTGTTTTATGGTTGAAGAAAGTGGTTTGAAAGATATGAGCGCAGCTTAATCTTTTCTTTTTATTTTCTTTTTATTCCAAAACATTTATATAGGATCTACCTTAATAATAAGGTAAGTTATGAACAAAAATAAAATTTTAAGATCTAATTCTGATGAGAGATAATACTATTTTAAAAGAAGTACTTGGAGGTACATATAAATGAATGACGATAGAGTGGCTCCTGTTAAAGAAGGAGAAATGTATGAAGTGAATATTGGTGCCGTTGGTGGAAAAGGTGATGGTATTGCTAAAGTTAAAGGTTTTGTAATCTTTGTAAAAGATACAAAGAAAGGAGATTATGTTAAAATAAAAGTAACCAAAGTTTTACAAAATGCTGCATTCGGTGAAGTAGTTAAGAAATTAGAAAAACCAGCAAGACGATCTAGTAAATTTGCTACGGTTAGTCAAGAAGAGTTTGAAGCTACGGAAGAAGAATATCAGAGTGCTCATGAAGATACGGAAGACTTTGGAGAAGACTTGGACGAAGAATAATTGTAGTTTAAGTTCCAGTTTTAGATAAAATTAGAAGTTTTTAGATT
The DNA here is from genome assembly GCA_018657845.1 of Candidatus Woesearchaeota archaeon. Classification (GTDB taxonomy): domain Archaea; phylum Nanobdellota; class Nanobdellia; order Woesearchaeales; family GW2011-AR9; genus JABHWJ01. The sequence goes on from JABHWJ010000026.1 coordinate 19,084, forward strand.
GGAATAAGATAAGTTTTAAATAAGTCTGTTTCTTTTTTATTATTTAGTATAATTAAAAAAGGTGATTCAAATGTCTTATGTTGCTTGGTTCAAAGAACTAAATGAAAATTCTTTAGGTGTTGCTGGAGGCAAAGGTACAAATTTAGGAATAATGTTTAATTTGGGTTTGCCGGTTCCAGAAGGTTTTGTTATAACTGCACAGACCTATAAGAAGTTTATAGAGGATATGGGTATTGATGGAAGGATTGCTAAACAATTGGAAGGCTTAGATATAGAAGAAACTGAAAAGTTGCAGCGGGTAGCTAAACAAATTCAAGATTTGATTATGGGAACTGAAGTTCCTGAAGATATTAAAGAAGATATTATTGATAATTATGAGGCCTTAGGTGCAGAGAAAGGACATGCCCAAGGGTTAGTGGAGAGCAATGAAGTGTTTGTGGCAGTAAGAAGTAGTGCTACTGCAGAAGATTTACCTGAAGCTAGTTTTGCAGGGCAACAAGCAACATTTCTAAATGTTAAGGGGAAAGAAGATATTGTTAAAGCAGTAAGGGCTTGTTGGGCTTCTTTGTTTACTGCAAGAGCAATTTATTATCGGGAAAAGAACAATTTTCAGCATATGAAAGTTTTTATTGCGGTTGTTGTACAACGAATGGTTGATTCTGAAAAAAGTGGAGTGATGTTTACAATTAATCCTGCTACAAATCAAGGAGACGAATTAGTTATTGAAGCAGTTTATGGATTGGGGGAGATGATTGTTTCTGGAGAAGTGAGTCCTGATTTTTATTCAGTGGATAAGAAAACTAGGGGCATTAAGAAGATTGAAGTAAAAAAACAAGAGATAGGTATGTATAGAAATGAGCAAGGAGAAAATGAAAAGAAAAAAATTGCTCGTGAATTACAGGAAAGACAAATTCTAAATGAAAAAGAGATTAAGGAATTAGCTAGGTTTGGATTGAAGATTGAAGAACATTATAAGAAACCACAAGATATCGAATGGGCAATCGAAAAAGGAGAAATTTATATTGTTCAAGCAAGAGCGGTGACTACATTTAAACCAGTCACCGAGGAAACAGAAGTTGAAGAAAAAGAAGAAGTTTCTGTAAAGACTGAAGATGATGAAGAAGTATCTGAAGAACCAAAAGAAGAAGTAAAAGGGAAAAGTGAAGGTGAAGGAGAGATTTTGGTTAAAGGAGAAACTGCCTCATCAGGGGTTTATTCTGGAAAAGTAAGAATTATTAATGACATTTCTGAGTTAGGTAAGATTGAGAAGGGAGAGGTAATGGTAACTAAGATGACCACTCCAGATATGGTTCCAGCAATGCAAAAGGCAGGAGCAATTGTAACAGATGAAGGAGGAATGACTTGTCATGCAGCTATTGTTTCTAGAGAGATGGGAACTCCATGCATTGTGGGAACAGAAGTAGCAACAAAAGTTTTGAAAGACGAATCTACCGTTACAGTTAATGCTACACAAGGGATTGTTTATTCTGGAGAGATTGAGTGTAAGATTCCAGAGAAGAAAATGGTTTCTGTAATTAGTGGAGGAGAAAGATTAATTACGGGTACAGAAATTAAAGTGATCATGGATCTCCCAGATATGGCGGAGCGAGCAGCAGCGACTGGTGCTGATGGAGTTGGTTTGGTGAGAATTGAAATAATGATTGCTAATGGTGGAGTTCATCCAGCAGAATACATCAGACAAGATAAAGATGAAAATTATGTTACTTTGTTAAAAGAAGGAATTGGAAAGATTGCTAAGGCCTTTGCTCATAAACCGGTGTGGGTAAGATGTTCTGATTTGAGAACTGATGAATATAGGAACTTACAAGGTGGAGATCAAGAGCCCAAAGAAACAGATCCAATGATTGGTTGGCATGCTATCCGTCGTTTGTTAGATGAGCCAAGAATTCTTAAGGCAGAGTTCAAGGCAATTAAAGAATTGCATGAGGAAGGATTGGATAATGTTGGAGTAATGTTGCCCTTTGTGATTAGGGTAGACGAGGTTCGAAAAGCTAAGGAAATTATGAGGGAAATGGGCTTAGAACCTTGCAGAGATATTGATTTTGGAGTAATGGTAGAGACTCCGGCTAGCTGTTGGATTATGGAGGAACTTTGTCATGAAGGAATTTCTTTTGTTAGTTTTGGAACTAATGATTTGACTCAGTTAACTTTGGGAATAGATAGGAATAATGGAAGAATTGCCAAATTGTTTGATGAGATGCACCCTGCAGTTTTAGGAGAGATTGCCAAAGTGATTAAAACTTGTAAAAAATATAATGTAAAAACTTCAATCTGTGGACAGGCAGGGAGTCGTCCAGTGATGGCAGAGTTTTTAGTACATCAAGGAGTGGATAGCATTAGTGCTAATGCTGATGCAGTAACTGAGATAAGGGAAGTTGTGGCTAGAACAGAAAAGAAGTTGTTGTTGGATGCTGCTAAAGAACAAATTTCTCAAGATTTTGATGAAGAAGAGGGAGAGGAAGAGGAGTTTGAGCTGCAGTAAAAGTATTATTGAAAAGAAATATTTATAAAGTGTAACCATTTCCCAGTAGTTATGATTGATTTACAAACATTTCCAGTACCATTTTGGGCATTGGAAGGATTTAAACTTGAAAAAGAAACTACTAGTGGAAGGAAATTAGTTTATTCAATTGGTTCAATTCCTTCTCCTGAAGATTCTACTGGGTTTGTAAAGTATCATGCTCAAACAATTGAAGACGTTGTAGGAAATATGGCAGTTAGTTTGTCTTCAAATGGACAAGATATCTATTTTGCTAAGTACAGGAATCGTCAAATTACAAGTAGAAAGATTCTTGTAGAAGATATTGAAGATAACAATCCAGCGTATGAAAATCTTCTCAAAAAGAGTGTTGCTGCTTTGTCGAAAGCAGCAGTGGATTTTGTTAATGACCCTCAGAAAGGGAGTGAGATTTGGAAGAGTTTGGGTGAACCCTTTGAATCTCTTCCAGAAGAAAATGTGGTGAGTCCCAGTGAAATTTTAGAAGAAAAAATAAGTTTTGGGATAAATATTTTGTTAGGAGGAACTAACTATTATTTTGGCTCAAAAGATGGAGTAAGTTTATCTGAAAAAGAAAAAACAGATATGGTTAGGAAAGCTTCAGATTTTGTATCTGAGTTTTTTAATTTGTTTCCGGTGTCTGAAATAGAATCAGGTATTAGAAACTATTATTAATTCTTATTGGTTGTTATTAATAGAAGAATTGAAGGGGAGTAAACTTTAAATAGATTAAGAGAATAATAGTTAACAATGGCAAATTCAGAATTAGCTCATTGGATCTTGGAGCAAAAGAAAAAGAGGTTTTCTGATCAACAGATTAAAGATTATTTGTTGAATTATGGTTATTCTGGAGAGGTTGTAGATCAAGCATTTAACTTTGTGAATTCACAAGGAGAGAAGCCAATGCAAATGGGCCAACCACCTTCTGCAGGAGGATTGAGAATTGGAGGGGACCATTATGATTTGTTTGCAATATTATCTTTTTTGAGTATTTTCTTTTTTCCGCTATTAGCTATTCCTTTAGGAATTATTTCATTGAAACATATAAAACATGATTCTCATTTGAAAGGAAAAACGTTGGCAATATTGGGAATAATCTTTGGAATCTTACCTTTATTGTTGTTAATTTTATATATTATATTTGTTGTTATAATTGCTAAAAGTGCAGTTGTTTAGTTAGAATTATTTTTTCTTTGTTACTGGGATTCTGGTGAATTTTTTACATTCGAAACAAGAGATCACTACTTTTCCAGGTCTAGTTCGGGTGCGTGAATTTATTCCTGGTTGGAGATATTTATAACAATGTTTACAAAATCTTCTTTTTAGATTTAGAGGTATTCTGGTTTTAGTTTTCATAGCGATTTTTCTAGCTAGAGTAACGTAACGATTGGATAAAGATTTACTTTTAGAGAAATTTTCTTCAGCTTGTTGGAAAAGAATCTTGATTCTCTCTTGAGCAATTTCTTTCTGTTTTTTCTTAGGGATAGGGGCTTTAGACATATCTTTGTTCAGAATGCTAATTGTGTATATAAACTTTTAGAATTGAAAAAATAAGATAAAGAAAGAGAAAGAAAGATATAAAAAGGAGATTGAGTTAATATTTAACATGAAGAGAGGACGTCCAACAGTATCACAAATAAGACAGAACATAATAGAGATTCTTCATTTTTTGGGTAAAGGTTATGGGTACCAACTTTCTAAGATTTATAATGAAGTATTTCCTCCAGTAACACAGAGAAGTATTTATTATCATTTGCGTAAGGGAATGATTACACAGGAAATTCAAATGCATAAAATTGAAAGAGAAGAAGGAGATTTTAGTTGGGGATCTGTAGTTGAGAAGACTTATTACGCATTGGGAAAAGAAGCCGAACCTAAAGGAATTAAGAGGGTCGGAGAATTTTTGAGTAAGTTTAAGAAATGATTAAGATTTGGTTTGTTTTTAATTTAAGAATTCTAGAATAATTTACTGATATAAGGATAGAACAAATTCAATAATAAAACAAACAAAAAGAACATACTGATTAAGTAATAATGGCGTTCGCCTTTCTTTTCTCCAGAAAGTTTATGGAGAGTTACTTGCATCATTCTTCCACCATCAACGATAGGTAAGGGGAGGAGGTTAAATAATCCAATTCCTAAACTAAGGAGGAAGAGCCACCTAAGGAAACCAATAACCCAGAGAAGTATGGCATAAGTGTTTTGCCAGAAAACGGTTTGGTATTCTTCTTTTAAGGAAACTTCATTCTTAATATCTTGAATTCCTAAGAAACCTCGATCTGGATTGTCAGGAGAGGCAGCTAGAGTTAGATAATGAGATTTATTGGCAGTAGCGACTTTGACTTGGTCTCCAGGAGAGAGACAAATCAGTTCATCACTAAATTGATAAAAATCAGAAATTGGTTTATTATTTATTCCAGTGATTAAAGTATTGGGCTGAATGCCAGCTTTAGCAAATGGAAGGGAATCATTATAATAAGCAGAGAAAGTGAAACCAGTTGGTTCAGTTAAGGTATTTTGAATTGGGACAAAAACAAAACTAAGGATAACTAAAGCAAAAAGAGCAAGAAGGATATTAGAGAAACTTCCTGCAGCAAGAACTGAGTATTGGGCAATATCTGATTGTTTTCTGAGTTTATCTTCGTTTGGTTCAACGAAGGCACCAATGATTGGACCCAAAAAAACCATTCCTGTGTTTTTGACTGGGATGTTATGGGCGCGAGCAACAATACCATGGGAAAATTCGTGAACTAAGGCAATGATGAAGATGGCGAGAATCCAATACCAAAAAGGAAGAACACCCATTCCGGGAACAGAAATCCCAGGAAGTACTAAAGAAACTCCAGAAGTCATTGCGGGTTGAGTAAAGAGATCCCATAAGTTTTTGATTAAGACATAAGAGATTACGATTAATCCTACGTATCCTGCACCCATACCAATATAACCTAATAGGCGGATCCACTCTCGATATTTTTTGCTAATTTTTTCAATAAATCTTAAACCAAATTTCATTCGGTAAAGAATAATTATTCTGGCTTGATAATCAAGTTTCTTTCTTTTAATAATAAGCCAGATTATGATGATAAGATAGAATAGGATAATCGCCTGGTACTTTAAAAAAAAGGAAAATATTGGGTTCAACATCAATCACCGGGGTTAAAATTTACTTCTTCCGTTTGGGACGAAGTGTTTTACAGGCACATTTTCTACAAGAAATTTTTCCTTGGCTAACCTTTAGGCTAGGAGCTCTAAGTTTACTTTCACACCTTCTACAAACGAAAATGTTTTTGAATTTCCTTTTTTGTGCTTCTTCAAACTTTGCCATTTTTAATGATTGGAAGTGTTTTCTTTTATAAATCTTACTTAATTTGTTTTAAGAGTTTATGCCCCATAAGGTCCCAGTAAAGGATTTGGACACCTTCAGTAACTTGGCCTTTAAACTCTTCGGGAATTTCAATATCTAAAGTTTCATAGGTTTCTGTATCCATAACATTGGCAGTATCGCCAGAAATAGATAATACTTGAGCGTTTCTCTTATTTACAATTGGTGTTTCTATCTTATCATGGCCTGGCATAACAAGATTTCTTTTTTTATCATCCAGTATTCCTACAGCCATAAGATTGACTTTAGCATGACCATGTTTTCCTGGACGAGAGATTTGCATGGTTGTAACTCGACAAGGAGCACCATCAATTATTAAAGAATCGCCTTTTTTTAGACTTCCTACACTAACAAGTTTTTTTTCATACATATTAAACCACCATTTCTATTTTAAAGCAAGACGAATGTCTTTTTCAGTTATCGTTTTTCTACCTGCATGTTCGGCAAGTTTTTTTGCATTGGCTGAAATTTCTAGAGCTTTTTCTTCCAATGCTTCAGCAAGAGCTGTTTTAGCTTCATCTGAAACTCTTAGAGCCCCAGATTCACGCATGATTTTATCCATCGCATTATGGGAAAGAAACTTCTTTTTAGCCATGAAAAGGTAAAAATAAGGCTTGTTTTTAAAATTATCGCAAAATTACCCTATAATGGCTTAAAAAAGTTGAATAATCTAGAAGTTTTGGGTTTCTTTGGTTTTTTGGAGAATTTAATAATCTTGTTGATTTGTTGTTCGATTTGTTTTTTGTTGGGATAAAGGTTTTCGTCAGCCTTAAATTTAGGGGTGTGGAAATAACTTCTTCCGTTTTTATGGTTGAATTGATGATATTTATGGAGTAGTTCGTGGTACATAAGATAATCAAGGACCTCTGGAGGAGCTTCTTTGAAGATGGTAGATACAGTGATAGTATCATCATGGAAATTATAACAGGCTAATTTTCTTTTGGAGGCAGTGCCCCAAGTAAGATTGGGTTTTTCAATTTCGTTTTGAAATAGGTTTTCATTAACTCTGTAGAATGATAGGTCTAAGGTAGGTTCGGATTTAGTTTTTGGAGTTAAAATTGGAATGTTTTTGATAAAATTGTTGTAAAGGAGAGTATTTTGGGTAGAGAGCTTATTTTTGAAGACTTTTAGAAGGAGAGTTTGGATTAGGCCAATTTTTATTTCTTTATCAATATCTTTCCATTGTAAATTCATGTTAATAGATAGTTTATTTTTATGTAAAGAGATGTTAGAATTAAAGTTTCCTAGTCTTCTATTGTATTGGAG
>JABHWJ010000027.1 GCA_018657845.1 Candidatus Woesearchaeota archaeon
AATAGAATTCAACTAAACACTTTCTTAAATAATACATTATCAATCCCAATTCCTCTTTTGCCACCATAACGTTTAATTTCAACAAACCCAGATTTCTCTTGTAACCTCAATGACCCCCTATTATTAGAAGCAACATCAGCATATATTCCTTTATATCCTTCAATTTTCACAACCTTTTCTACAAACTCAGTTAACAACAACCCAATCCCTTTACCTTGATAATCTGGATCAATCCCTATACCCAAATGATAAGCAAATTTCTTCTTCTCAATTTTAAATGGACAATCCAAGAAAGCTTCTGCAGGTCCAAAGATAGCATAACCAATTATTTCCTTTCCTTTAATACAAACCAAAAAACTTCTACTAGAGAATTCACTTTGAATTACAGCTTGTACTCTCTCTAAATCAATCTCCCCAAATCTAAATTTAATATAACCTACCCTACCCATAACATTAACTATTCCCCCAACATCTTTCTTCTTTGCAATCCTAAGTCTCAGAACCATCAAACATTACTATCTCTTAATCATATAAAAAGATAACTATAAAATCAAAACGATAACTTTTTAACTTAATTCTTCATCATAACCTTATGAAAAAGAGATATTTGGAATTTTTTAGTTTAATATTTCTAATTGTAGGAATTATCTTATTAATAAATTCCAAAACAAGCATTACTGGAGCAGCCATTGGAACCTCAGATATTTCTTCAACCCTAATTTTGGGAATGACTTTTATCTTAGTCTCTTTCTTACTTTTCATTGGCGGAGAAAGCCTAGAAGAGAAATTAAAAGAAGATGTAAAGAAAGTTGCCGAATCACATCATTGGATCAAATATCATATATCAAAAGGCAGCGATACAGCAAGAAGCAGTGAAGAAATAGATCGAGACATTGGTTATCTACACAAACCAGGAAAAGAACATAAAAGAACCTCACTTCAAGAAAGGATTGAAAGAACTGTAAGTTCTAACAAAGAATTAATTCTCCCCTATGTTGGGGAAGACACCAGAAGGGCAAGAAAAGAAGCCCAAGGAGAAACCGTAAATAAAAGACAAACTTATCGTGAACAATTTTATGAACCCCATGCAGCTGGTGGCGGAAGAGTTATAGAAGTAAGTAGCCATATTTCTAAAAGAAAATTCAGTTCCCCTTCTACCTGGTTCAAAGAAGGAAGATTGATGCACTTTGACAAATTAGCTGATGGAGAATACATTTGGACCATTGATGAAGAAGGAAATTTTACTTTAGGAAATCGTGAAGATATAACTCATGGTATGTATCAAATGCCCCCAGATTTTGGAAGTGGAGAAATACACGAGAAGATAGATAAGAGAAAAACAATTTTACCTCATCCCACTTTAGCCAAAGGAATGGATGTTTATGGTGCTGGAGAGGTAACCATCAAAAATGGTTTAATCTCCAAATACAATGCCGATTCAGGACATTACGTTAGATTAGAAGCAGAAAAAGAAGGTGACCCTCACGAACCCGATAATTTTGTTAAACAATCAATTGATGCATTCCTACACGTTTCAAAAAAAATAGGTTGGAAAGAAGTTAAGGGCGGAGCAAAGTTTGGTTCAAACTATTAAAATTTCTTTATCTTAAAACACCATAAAGTGCTTCAAAAGTTGGCTCTGTTCCTGCTGATTTTTTAACAAAGGGAATTTTTTTTAATCTTATATCTTCTAGAATTTTACCAATATCTCCACCTTGTTCTTCATAATCGCATAATGCCAGTAAATATACCTTAGATCTAGTTTCAAACAAAGATCTTTTAATTGATCCCCTATTTAATAACTTATAAGAATCAGTATCCAAATTCTCTGGGGTTGATTGATCAACAAATTCTTGGTACGTCAACCCTGCATGGTTTTTTAGAAAATCATTCATTCGTTTAATTTCAGTATTCCCTGCGTCATCAGACTTATATTTCTTATTTTCTCCATTCTGAACGATAAGACCAACATACAAATCAAAAAGGGAGTTTCCAACACCTGAAGAAACTTTATAATCCAAACTATCTCCTTCATCCATATCAAAACATAATCTCTTATTACCTAAATATTTTTCGGTACCCATGTTAAGTTAAAACGCCCTAATTCTTTATAAATCTATCTACTTTTACTATTATCAAGTTACTACTAAGAATACAAAGTTAACTATGGATCTGCAGCCATCTTACTAATTTTCATGTTAATATCCCTTAAAGCAAAGAAATAACAACTTCTAACCCCTTAATAAAAAACTCACACACCTTTATAACTGAGCACCATATTGAGAAGGATAATGACAGATAAAACCTTTAAGGATTTGAACTTAATCCCTCCATTAGAAAAAGCACTATCTAAACGGGAATATACAATCCCCACCCCCATTCAATTAAAATCAATCCCAGGTTTACTAGAAGGTCGGGACCTAATCGGTATCGCCCAAACTGGTACAGGTAAAACTGCTGCTTTCATCTTACCAATACTCCAAAGGATGACTGAGAAATATCCTCGAGTAATTAAAACACTAGTACTTGCACCAACCAGAGAACTTGCTGCCCAAATTGGAGAAAGCTTTTCTATGTATGGTGAATTCCTTAAATTTAAACACACAGTAATTTTTGGTGGAGTCGGCCAAGGGAGACAAGTTCACGCTCTAGAGAAAGGAGTAGATATTCTTGTCGCAACACCAGGTAGATTACTAGATTTATTGAATCAAAAAAAACTCACCCTCAAAAACATAGAATTCTTTGTCTTAGATGAAGCTGATAGAATGTTAGATATGGGGTTCATCCACGATATTAAAAAAGTAATCTTAAAATTACCAGAAAAAAGACAGTCATTATTTTTCTCAGCGACAATGTCGCCAACCGTTAATGACCTTGCTAGAACCCTACTCGATAATCCTCTTCATGTTGAAGTCGCAGCCCAAGCAACTACTGTAGACACCATAGACCAATGTCTCTTTTTTGTTGACCAACATGTAAAAGAAAGGTTATTACTTGACCTTTTACAACCTAAACATCTTACTAGTGTTTTAGTTTTTACTAGGACAAAACATCGGGCAAATAAAGTTGCCACATTTCTTAACAAACATAATATTTCTGCTAGTGCAATTCATGGAAATAAATCACAGGGCGCAAGAACTAAAGCACTTAACGATTTCAAAACTGGCAAAATAAAAGTATTAGTAGCAACCGATATTGCTGCCCGAGGAATTGACATTAATAATATCTCTCACGTCATAAATTTTGAATTTCCCAACGAACCAGAAAGCTATGTTCACAGAATCGGAAGAACTGCTCGAGCAGGAGCTGAAGGAACTGCCTTTTCGTTTTGTGCAGCAGAAGAAAGAAGTAGTCTTAATGATATTGAAAGATTAATAAGACAAAAGATAGAGGTCGTAGATCACAAATTTCATTCAGAAGCTGCTAAAAATGCAGTAGGGACAGCAGCCAAACCTCCACCAAGGAAAAAAAGAAATTTCACTAAAAAGTTTAAATCCCATGGTAAACCTCAACATCGTTCTAGAAGAAGATAAAACCCAATTTCTTATCCACAACCCCCTTAAAAAAACGTAAGAATTATTCTAGTAATAGTTCTTTTAATCGGGCTCTTTGCTGTCCCCATGGCCGCATTAGTATTATTCGTTCTTGGATTAGTTGTAGGATTTTTGAACATTACAACAAAAGAGACTGAAAAATTCTTGATTGCCGCTATTGCCCTAATTTCTAAATAGATAATATCCCCAAAGATTATATAAATAATTAAAATAATGAATCACAATGGATAATAAATCTCTATTAACTGATGAACTCTTAAACAAATTTGGAACAAAAGATTCTATAAATATTTCAGAACTTATTAACAAGTTAAAAATCTTAAATGAACTCTGCCCAAATCCAAATCCCAAGTTACCTTTTTTTGACAGGCAAGAAAATAAATTCAGTATTTCTCAATCACCCAAAAATGATCAGGAAATATTCTCTAATTTTTCTAAATATATTTCTAACTGTATGAATTGGAAATCTCCAAGAATGCAATTTAGTGTTACGCCCCCAGTAACAATTTCTTCTGTAGCAACAAGCTCTATAGCCAGTTTGTTAAACCAGAATGGGGTGTGGGACGTTGCAACTGGAGATTTTATCAAATTAGAAATTGGCTTAAGTGATTATTTCTCTAATCTTGTAAATTGGAAAAAAGCTTCAGGAATTTTTACTTTTGGAGGAACTGCAACAAATATGTATGGTATCAAGATTGGGTTAGAAAAATCAGGAAACAATCTAAATAAAAAAGGCATAGGAACAAACAATTATGTAATATCTAACTTAGAAGGACACTCTTGTCACTCCACTGTTTGCAATTGGTTAGGAATAGGGTCAGATAATTGTATAAGAATAAATAACGATAAAGAAGGTTTTGTTGATACTTCTGAACTATTTACTAAAGTTGAAGAACTTATGAAAAATAAAAAGAAGATATCTTGCATTATATTAAATGGGGGAACCCATTTCGATGGGAGGATTGACCCCATAAGAAAAATTTCGGAAGAAATAATTCGACTAAAAAATAAATATAAATTAGATTATACTCCTCACATACACGTAGATTCTGTAACTGGATGGGTTTTTTTACTTTATGGATCTTACGATTTTAGTAAAAATAAATTTAATTTTCCAAAAGAAATAAATGAAAAATTAGAATCTGTTTTCAAAAAAGTAAAAGATATAGAATTTGCAGATTCTTATGGGGTAGATTTCCATAAAACTGGGTTTTGTTCATACTTGTCAAGTATGTTTCTTACAAAAAATGAAAAAGATTGGGAAAAAATTGCAGGAGATGATTCTATCTTTTTACACGAATCATTTAATTTTGGAAAATATAAACCTGGACAATTTACCTTAGAAACCTCTCGTCCAATGAATGGTGCAATTTCTGCTTATACTACTTTAAATTCTTTAGGAATTGAGGGGATACAAAAGATAATCGCAAATTACTTTTATATATCTAAAGATATTCATAAGAAATTAAAAAACACCGGGAAATTCTTAATTGCTAATGAAGATTCAGACAATTGGACCACCATATTTTTAATAAAACCAAACGCAGAAATGGATACTTTTGATAAATTATACTGCGCAGATAAAAGTACAATTCAATTTAATAACAACATTCAGAAAGAATTTTATGATTACCTTGTAAAAAAATACAACAATTCCTTACCATGGCACATAGGATTCGCAAAAAGTTATAAGATTGGAAAAGCAGAAACAAATATCTCTGGGTTAAAGAGTTTCCCTATGTCTCCATTTCATTCAACAACAGATAATGATGATTTTGCAAATTGGATATCTAATGAACTTAATCAGTTCTCTAAAGAATAACTGTTTCTCAATAAACTTTACTTGTAAATATATTGACTTATTAGTTTTCCTGCGTTCTTTCTTTTCTTTTGATGTTCTGCCAAAAAATTATTTATTTTATCAATAATAATTACTTTTAACTCCCCACTTAACAACTTACCAGATTTATAATTATCATAAATCTCTTTTAATTTATCATCATCAGACTCAAAATACCTTAACCATTGATAAGAAATATCAATCTCTGGATTCCCTCCTAATCTACGGTGTTCTTCAACCGTGGGCTGGCCACCAGAAAATGCATATTTATTAATTTTCTTCTTTACCGTTTTAGCATCATCTGTAGTTAAGATTGCTGCCCCTGCAGATGAACTACTCATTTTACCCTCAATGCCTGTTATTGGGGGCATGAATTTTGTGTGGATAATCGCTGGTTTTTTATGCCCTAATTTTTCAATGACATCCCTACTAATCCTAAAATGAATATCTTGGTCTGCACCCAATGGTATCAAACAAGGCCTCTTCTCTTTCCGGAGTACATTTGGAAGAAATGCCGGAACTGTTTGCATTGCAGTATAAAATATACTCCCAATATTATTGGAATCAGTAAAACCAAACGCAGATTTAATTGTAGAAAACGTAATTTTCTTAGCAACTTTTATCGCTTCTGGATACATTATCCCTGCATGTTTAGTATCAATCAAAAAATGAGTCTTCTTGGGATTAAAACCAAGTGCAATAACATCTAGCATGTTTTCATGAGTCCACTCTTGAATCTCTTCATAAGATTTATTTTTGAATAAGAATTTCTCATCATCCGTAAATTGAAACCATAGATCTACATCAAATTTATCTTGTAACCATTTAGTAAATATCCAAGTAGTTAAATGGCCTAAGTGTAATGGACCAGAAGGGCCACACCCAGTGTAAAGAAAAAACTGATTACCTTTCTTATACTCATCTAAACACCATTTCAAATCACGATTAGCAAAAAATATCTCTCTTCTAAGATATGGATGTAATTCTCCAGCAATCTCTTTAATCTGGTCTAAATCTGATTTTGTTAATCTTTTTATTCCAAAATCCTTAACTAGCTTATCATAATCAATTTTTCCCTGCACTTCATAAGGATTAACTTTTTGTTCCATTTGTTCCTTTAATAGATAATACTATATAAATTTAATTATTTAATAAATTTCCCCGACCAAACCTTTATATATTTTTATTGACTAATTCTCCTCATGGGAAAAATCATTGCCTTGGGTGGAGGAGAGATTGGGAGGCCCCACGAAAAAGGAGGCGTTTATCCGATTGAAACTACTTCAATAGATCAAGAAATAATTTCCCAAACCAAGAAAAAAAATCCAAAATTACTTTTTATTCCCACTGCAAGTTCTGATTCAAAGGGTTATTTTAAAATTGTCAAAAAACATTTTTCAAAATTGGGTTGTGAAGTAAATGTGCTTTACTTAATCAAAGAAAAATTATCAAAAAAACAGATTGAAGAAAAAATCCTAGCTACAGACATCATTTATGTTGGTGGGGGAAATACACTCAAAATGATGACTTTATGGAGAAAACTTGGCGTCGATGATCTTTTAAGAAAAGCCCACCACCAAGGAATCGTTTTATCTGGACTTAGTGCGGGTTCAATTTGTTGGTTTAAATATGGTAATTCTGATTCAAGAAAATTCGCTCAAAGAAACGATCAGTTAATTAAAGTTGCTGGATTAGGTTTAATTAATGCCTTGCATTGTCCTCATTATGATTTAGAGTCAAATCGTCAAGAAGACTTAAAGAAAATGATGAAGACAACTCCAAAAATTGTTGCCATTGCTTTAGATAATTGTTGTGCGCTTGAAGTAATTGATAACAAATATAGAATCCTTAATAGTAAACCCACTGCAAAAGCATACAAAATCTATTGGAAAACAGGAAAATATTTCCAAGAAGAAATCCCGCCCAAAAAAGAATTTGAGAAATTAGATAATTTACTAAAAAAATAAAGAATATCAACTCAAACACAACATATGTTCCCTAAAGTAATTCATCAACTTAGGAAACTTATTTACTCCTTCAATAGTCAATTTATACTTCTTAACCAACTTACGAACTTCTTCTGGAGACAAACCACTAGAAACCTCGTAACTAATCTTAGGATCTAATAAAGTTCTCTTTTCTTCAATAATCTTAACCACTCCAAACTTTTCCGGATGATTATAAATTTCAGTCCCTTTCTGTAAACCAAAAATAGAACTCGAAACTAAATCAATATTCTCCTTGTTCCTATTCAACAAATCAATTGTCTCTAAGAACTCCTCTTTCCTCTCACCAGGAAATCCAAACATAATATAAACAACATTTTTTATTCCGATCAAATGAGAATCTCCCAACAATTTTTCAATCTCTCTCCTAATAGTACCTTTCTGCATTAACTTCAATATCTGATCACTTCCCGATTCAACTCCCCAAATTACTATCTTTAATCCAGAGGAATAAAGTTCTTTCAAAACTTCAGCGGTAAACTCGGCAGTAGGTTTCAATTGACATGCCCACTTCACCCTTAAAGGTTTCATAAGCTTAGCAAGCTCCAATAACCGTTTAACTGGAATCATGTCATCAATAAGAAAGAAATGTTTTGCCGAACAACTCTTAACCGTCTTCTCCACCAAATCTAACGGAAACTCTTGATATTTACTCTTACTAAAATGAGTACAGAAAGTACATTTCTTATAATAACAAGTAGTTGAAGTTCTTATTGGAATTACAGGAAATGAAGTAAAATACTCCTCCAGATTATAAACTGAAAAATCTGGGACTGTACTCCAATTAATTTCCCCACCGCCACCAAGACAATCAAGTAACTCTAATTCATTACCCAACACCTTATCAGCAACCTCTCTTAATTTGTCATTAACTGCCGGCCCGCCAATTACTGTCACAACCTCCTTCAACTCCTTAAGCAAAGCATAAGCATAAAACACTTGACTTGAATACACAATACTAAACGCCACTACGTCTGGTTTTTTGTCCCTTATCTTTTTCAACAATTCCTTAAAGAAATCCGGCAACTCAGAATTAACAATTCTTTTATTATTCTCAGAATAAACTTGGGAAGTCAAACGCCGATACTCTCCTACAACTTGACTATAATCTTTCCAATCACCTTTACTAAAATACTCTCCAGATTCGGGAAACTTCAATTTGTGAAATTCTAAATTCAAATCTAAAACTTCACTTTCCACAGAATTCCCCTTCAAAAAAGAACTCAACTGAGTTACTGAATAAGGCGGAGACGCTGGAGTACAAAATGGTGGATAAACCAATAACACTTTCTTCATCCTATTTCCAGAACACACTCACTTTTTAAAAGTTCGTAAGATAATTTTCATTTACAGAAGGAAATATAATTCTAATGTTTTAAAGCAAAAATTTATATAATTCCTCTCAAAAAATATTTCTGTGAAATACAAAACATTGCAAGGAGTAAAATTACCAGTTTTATGTATTGGTTCATGGACCAGCCTTTGGAATGAAACAGAAGGACCTAAAACGCCCGAAGACAAACAAGTATGCCTTGATTCTATAAAACATGCAATTAAATTAGGAGTAACCCATATTGATACTGCAGAACTTTATGGTGCAGGAAAATCTGAAGAGATAATTGGAGAAGCAATAAAAGATTTTAATCGTGATTCACTTTTTATTACCAGTAAAGTTAGTGGCAATCATCTTGATCGTGATTCTATTCATCAAGCAATTGATAAAAGCCTTCAAAGATTAGGAGTTGATTATCTTGATCTTTACCTTGTTCATTGGGCAAGTAATACTACTCCCTTGTCAGAAACAATGTCGGCCATGTGTGAATTAGTCGATTCTGGAAAAATAAAATATATTGGGGTCTCAAACTTTTCTGTTGAACAAATGAAAGAAGCGCAAAAGTATTCAACATATCCATTACTTACAAACCAAGTAGAATATAATGTTCTTGCCAGAGGACAAGCTAAAAGAGGAGGCCCAACATCAGAGATTCTTCAATATTGTAGAGAAAATGAGATGTTCTTAACAGCATACCGGCCAATAATGATGAAACACCCAGTAACTAAAAAACAAAGACTAATTGCTGGTTTAGGTGTTCCTAAATTAGAAGAAATAGCTAAAAAGTATCAGAAAACTCCCAGTCAAATAATTTTGAATTGGCTTACCAGTCAAAAAAATGTAATTGTAGCTTTTACTTCAGTATCTCCCAAGAATATTCAAGATAATGTAGGTGCATTAAATTTTGAATTACAGGAAGAAGACAAAACTTATTTGAACAATCAATTTCCTAAAGATGCAGAACCATATTTAAAATAGAATAAATAAATTTATATAAAAACATCCTTCTCATCACCATATGAATCCAATCGATAAAAATCCAAAGTATAAGGAGACATACAACTTAGTTAAAGACCTATTTGAATCTACTGAACATTTCTACTATGGTCCTTTTGATGAAACCTATTATTCCCTAAGAGTTTACGAAACTTGTAAAGAAATTATTGCTAAACTCGATCAAGAGGTTTCCACACCAATTATTTTGACAGCAGCCATTCTTCATGATATTGGTAAAACAAAAATCAATATGGATAAAGTAATTACTCCAGCTGGTAAAACTGATCATGCTGTCAAAGAATGGAAAAGACATGCCAAATTAAGTGTTCCCCTAGCTAATGAAATATTAACAAAAATGGGCCATTCAGAAGAATTCATTACTGAGGTTTGTTATTTAATCGAACACCATGATCATCGTGAAGATGAAATTAAAGATAAATCAATCGAACTACAGATCTTACAAGATGCTGATTTAGTTGCTGATTGTGGTTTTGCCGGGTTTATTAGACCATTTATGTATGGAAGTAAATTTAGTCGTCAAATAATTGGAACTATAAAATACCTAAAAACTGAAGTTAATCGAGTAGAACAAGATGGCTTATTAAATTTAGAAGTTTCTAAAACCATCGCTAAAAGAAAGATAGAAATAGAAAAAAAACTAATCAAAGAGATTTCTTTAGATATAAACAGCGATTTACTCTAATCACTTTTTACTTGATTTCAAGAATAACCTTATAATCGACTCCACACTATAGGCCCTACCTTTTTTTAGTTGTGGAAATTTCGCTGCCTCGTTTGCATCATGCCACATCGCTACTTTGTGATACTCGTGGTTTACATCAACACATTCTTTCCCATGATGACAAAGTGTACAAAGAGAATCTGGACCAGTAACATATTCAATTTTAATGGTTGGATCTTGCATTAGTTTCTTGAAAATATCTCTCATTCCCAAAAACCATTCATCAGAATAAAAATCATCATCATAATGTTCTAAACGTTTCATCATTTTATGCATTTCTGCAAGATAGTTCTTATCAGATAATTCAAGAACTCCAGGAGAAAGATGATATTGCTCTATCTTACCAATGTGATGTGCTCTCAGCCGGATCGTAGATAATTCTTTTTCTTCAATTGCCCAGATTTGCTTGACTAATTTTTCTGCCCCATCTAAATCCTTTAAATCTTTAATCCCAGCTAACGCCGTTCTTGCTTGTTTTAATACAACCAAACATTCATCGATTACTACTTGATCTCCCTTTTCTTGTTGTAATCTTTTTAATTCATCAACATCAAAAGCAATTATCTTTTCTAAATGAGCCTTAGCTTTTCTAAGTCTTTTCCGCTTCAAATCCGCAACAACCTTCTTAGACAACCTAATTATCGCTCTTATATCTCTAACAATCTTATCCATCATAAACAACAAACCTTCTCAATATATAAAAATTACCCCTTTAGAACGACTTAATAAAAACTACTTTATTTTTCTTCTATAAAAGTCTGTCATAAAAATATTCTGTGTAAAAGCTCCAGCAGGTATACCTACCAAAATTATCCACATAACAAAAAATATTACTCCAAGCAAAATACTCTTAAGTACCGTCAGAAGATAATCTCCCACATTAGCAAAAACAGATCGTAGTATCTCAAATTCAAAATAAGAACTCACCGTTTCTTTATTAAAGAAATTTATAGTTAACATTGGAACTACAAACAAACCTAAGAAAAATTGAACAATCCCTCTTAACCAAGGACTAATGAGTGCTGTAACAAAAAGAATTGCACCATATGCAATCATAAAAGGTAAAGACTTCAGAAACATCATAAATCCTAATTCCAAATCACTAGCAAAACTCATCATTGGCAATTCGTCAAACTTACCTTTACTAAATTCTTTAACAATCCTAACTCCATACCCTAACAAAGCAAACCATCCAACAATAGGTAAAAAAACCCATAAAATATTCCACATCCCTTTAGCTCTATTAAATGGATACTTAAAAGCAGTTCCAAAATCTAATTTCACTGTCTTTTTCATAAGAACAGGTAAACTAACTAAGTTTATAAAATTAACTATACTTTCTCAAGTAACAAATCACTATAAGAACAAGACACTAAATCTTTTTCTTCAATCCCTAAAAGTTTCATATAATCTTGACATTGCAGTAAAAGTTTATCTCTTCCAATCTCTCCAGTTCTATCAATCGCTTCTATTTCACAAAAACTTCCTAACCCTTTAACCAAATCAATATGAAACTTAACATTACCAATAAAATAAATATGTCTTTCTTTATCAACAACAACTAATCTTCCACAAGCCCCCAAAAGTGCATCTTTTAAACTTGATCCGTAGGTACTAGTATAAAGAACCACTTTTGACTCCTTTGGTCCTTCTTGATTACTACGTTCATAAAAAATTAAATTGTTTTCAATCGTACCTTCTCTTAATTTCAATCTTCCATTAGAAACTTTAAAATAAGTATCAATTTGATGATCTAATCCCTTATACTCTGCCCATTGAGATTCCAAAATCTCCCTCACTTTCTGAGGATCAGAACATCGTGCTTTAATCTCAACATTTAATGGCATATTCACCAAAACAACTAATTCATTTATAATTATTACTAATCTACAAAACCACCACCCATCAATAAATTTATATAAACAATAATAATTAATAACTCTATGAATCTTAGAGATATTAAACTTGCCCAAGGAGCACTCCAAGAATTATATGGTTACCTACGTTTAAACACCCAAAAAAATAAAGTTTTTCTCTCTCAATTAAAAGAACATCGATTTACCCCAAAACTAATTGCAAAATCGGAAGCCCAGTTTAATAGAATTCATAGAACTATCAAAAAAGATCTTGAAATTGGTTATGCCTTAGCAATTGAAAGTGAGGAACTAATTAAAGAAGGCAACAACCCTGCTAAAGAACTTAACAAAATTATTCCTTATCTTGTATCTTTCGATAAATTAATCTTTGATTCTAAAAAAGGACATAAAATCAGATTTGGTCTTAAAAGTGAATGTGATTACTTAACTGAATTGTTAGAAAAAGCCGAAGAAGAAGGATTCGGAGAAGATGTCCTAAATTTAATTAAAAACCGAGTGACATCCGTTCATAAACTTGCTGAAGACCAAAGATTCAAAGAAATAAAAGATTTAAGAAGTAAGTTAGTCTATAAATCATCAGATTATTTCAAATTAAAATTCAATTGGATAGACTTCAATAGACCCAAAATAAACGAAGTCTTAACTATTGGTTCTTCCACAGTATATTTAGAGATTTATTTTGACAAAGATTTAACCAACAAAGATATTAAAAAATTACTTAAAAACCATATCTTCCTTTTATCTAAATGCTTAGATATTTCTTTGGACAAAAATCCCGAAAATTCTGTGTTTGTAAAAATGAAGTCCAGAATAGAACAAAAAGCGAAAGAAATAAATAATCAAAATATCAAAGTCATCGAAGAAATCTGGCTACAGCAATTAAAACAGATGTTTATTGATATTTTAGAAAAAAACCCAGACTTAATCCTAACTCCTTCTTTTAGATACCAAGTAAAAATTACTACAGATCAGCACAATCTGACCGCGTTTTGTGATCATCAAACCAGAATAGACCATTATCTTTTCGGACTAGAAATTAGTACCCTGGTCATCATGTATCTGGTTGGTGAAAACTTTTACGAAGGCTTCCCTGCATCTTTATTTAATCAATTAAAAGGAACTACTGCTCAAAGAAAAATGATATCTCCCCAAGAAAATATTATTCCCAATGCTGATCAAATAGATCGTTCCTTATCAAAAATTTACCAAGCCACTCAAAATTACAGGACATTTTCATTATATAATGTCTACAACCACGAAACCGAACACGCTTTTGATAGAAAATATCTTTTCAAGGCAAATAAACTTCGTTCCCTAGTCAATTACTTGATTGTTAGTTCTAGTTTTTATAAAAACCACAAAACCACAAATCTAGGTCCCGAACTACTTGCTCTTGCTGATTTTTACTTTATGTGTCGACAAGAGGCACCGCCTCAATTCAGAGAATTCCTTGTTAATCACGAAGCAGAATTAGAAAAAAACAAAGCCTATAGTTTAATCAATCCAATCTTCACATTAGGTAACAGAAATCTAATCCAAGAAGTGAACGAAGTGATAATGGGATTAATGAATAAATCAAAAAGCGAGGAAATAATATCAAAAAGACATTACGAGTTTGGTGGGTTGGGATATCCTCTTAGTCATTTTATGAATATGGTTATTTTCTTTGCTGATTGTAAAAGAAATAATGTCAATCTAACAATCCTAGATACAAACTCATTAAATAAGCTAATCATGATTTTCCCAGATGCTACTCAAATTTTAACCGGACACACCAAAATAAAAGAATTTCCAGAAGGAACTCCCGAATGGTTTTTATTAAATTCAATCAAAGAAGGAACCACTAACCAATTTCTAGAAATCCTAAGAACAAATAAAATTCCTAGATATTCCTTAAATGATATTCCTCAATTGATACACCACAACATTCCTTTTTACATCTTTAGACCCTCAGTAGATGCAATGAAAGTTACCTTAAGAAAGATCCAACATTCTGATGAAGTAACTTATTTTGATTTGTATACTAAATCCTGTGACCTTCTTAAGATTCCTGAATCTGATCGACTCCTATCCATTAGAAGAATAAAAGGATTTATTGAACACGTTTACCGAGCAAATGCAATCCTTGCAAAAGAATCTAAATTTCACCCCTAATAATCTTACTTCTTAGAACCTTTTTTCTTATATCTAACTACCTTAACAACTCCAAAACCATAATCTTCTAGAGCCTTAATATCTTTTCCAAATTTCCCTTTCTTAGCTTCTTCCACATTTACATCTCGTGAAACCAAAATTTTATTCTTACTCATTTTAAAACTAGGAAATTCAGATTCTTTCTCTTTAGCTTTCTTAACCTTCACTCCTAAATCAAAATCCCTTAAAATCTTTGGAAGTGGTTTTTCTAAATACTCTTTCGTCTCTGGTTCCCTAGATCCCAACGCAACATAATCTATTGACTTTTTCCTTCTAAACAATGGTTTAACTTTCCTTTTTACTCCGGCCAATTTCTGTTTAATTTTCCTAACTCTATGTTTTACCTTTGGTTTATGATGTATTTTCCTCCTTCTCCATTTACGTTTCAAATGCTTCTTAGGTGTTTTTTCTTCCTTCCTTACTTCTACTTTTTCTTTCTTTCCCAGCTCCGCCATTTCTTTCTTATTCCACTGTTTCAAAGCCACCAAGATAAATTTTAATTGTAATTTCAATTTACCCAAAAACTTTTTCTTTAAAATAAAATAAATCAACCCTATCAAAAACAACCCAGCTACAACTCCAATAAATAATTCTTCATCAACTTTCTCTTCAATTTCCTCTTCTAAAGTAACTTTAATCCCTCCCACTCCAGGTTCAACAAAAACTGTCCGATGAGAAACCGCTTCATAATTATCATAACTAACTTGAACATAAAAGTCATAAGAACCTTCAGCAATATTCTTGGGAACATAAATCTGAGTTTCTTCAGTCTTCTCTTCAAATACTCCTAAGTAAATTACATCCTGGCCAGAACTGATTACTTCTTCACCTTCTAACCAAAAGTTTATCACTACATCTCCAGAGATATCAGCCATCCCTTTAATAAAATAAGTAAACCCCAAATAACCATCCTCTCCAATTGGCGAATCCACTTCTATGATCTTCACGTCAAATAACTTTACACATTCGTTTTGATAACAAACCCTATCTGCATCACATTCTACATCACTATTACATTCGTATTCATCTTCAACCAAATCTACTTTCTTGATGGCTCCTCCACCGCCACCTCCGCCTCCACCTCCGCCCCCTCCTGGAGATTCACTTACTGGAGCAGCAGCAGCAACAGTTCCTTTAATTGCTGAATATTGTAAATTATCTACTTGAATAGTACCCCCCAAATCAGTACAGGTTAAATTACTTAGATTTACTCCCCCACTATTTCCTAAGCAAGAAGTAAAATCTGTTTCGTTAGCCCCATTACATCCAGAACTCACTTCAGAAATCGAGCTCACTTCCATATCCTTCACACACAAAGATACAAAACTATTATCTGTCACATAAAGTGTCTTATTCTCCTGCAACTGTCCGGAGAAATTAACTATCAAATAATTATCATCCTTAACAACAGAAACATTACTTAAGTCAAGAACTCCTTGAGTAAAGTTATGGCTAAAATTAACCATCAAATTACTTTCATCATAGAATATAACTTCTTGTTTACCTGAAAATGTTTCATTAGTAGCATTTCCGCCAACAGTAACATTTAACTTAGTTAATCCAGAAGAAGTAACATTGGATTCATTATACAATAGAGGATCATTAAAGTTTGGTACACCATCACCATCAGTATCAAGTGTAGCGTTGACTAACAAAGAATAATTACTAATTGAAAAATTAGAGTTGCCAGCAGAATCAAAAGCTAAACAATTCCAAGTATAATTCCCATTATCTAAACTTAAAGTCCAATCACTCTGATCACTAATTCCACTAACAGAAGAAGTTTGATTTAATGCAAAACTTTGGTTACTTGAATTGGTTAAGTAAAGACTAACATTAGCCAAATTAATATTATCGGTTACAGTACAATTAAACAAAGTACTTGATGTTCCAATAGTATTATCAATTGAATTATCTGCAGGTAGGACCAAAGTAACATTAGGGTTAGTTAAATCAATATAGAAAGTCACACTGGCAGAATTTAGATTACCTACGCTATCATTAGCCCAAATAGTCGCATTGTGTTGACCTTCACTCCAAGTTATTCCAGTAATATTGGTGTTACAATTTGCTAAAGTAGTATTGCCCAAATAAGAATCATTACTATACCAACAAGATTCTAAATTATCACCAATAACAGAATAATTTACATCTAAACTATTTGTTGAAGAGTAATAATTACTACTAGGAGAAACGATACTAACAGATATGGCAGAAGTATCTATTGTGAAAGTTACATCAGTACTATTTATGTTTCCCGCAGAGTCATTAATCCAAAGATTAATATTATGCGCTCCTTCTGACCAAGTAACTTCCGTGATATTAGCACAACTCGATAAAGTATTATTTGTGATCATCGAATCATTACTATACCAGCAAGATTCAAGATTAGTATCTGCGGCAGAGTAATTTACATCTAACTTGGTATCTTCACTAAAAGAATTATTTGTAGGTGAATTGATTGTTAACGAAGGGTTGATGGTATCTACAGTGAAATTTACAGAGGTACTAGCATTATTGCCTGCAGAATCATTTACCCAAACATAAACTGTATGTGCAGATTCAGACCAAGTAATCCCAGTAATATTAGTATTGCAATCTGCTAAGGGGGTATTTGTTATTAAAGAATCATTACTATACCAACAAGATTCAAGATTAGTATCATTAGCTAAATAATTAACCTGAATAGTTGAATTAGTAGTATAAGAATTACCAATGGGTGATTGAATTGAGAGGGTTGGAGTGGTAGAATCAATAGTAAAAGTTACATTAGTACTATTTATGTTTCCGGCTGAATCATTAATCCAAAGATTAATATTGTGTGCTCCTTCTGACCAAGTTATCTCCGTGATGTTACTGCAACTTGTTAAAGTAGTGTTGGTTGTTAAACTATCATTAGTATACCAGCAAGATTCAAGATTAATATCGACCGCAGAGTAATTTACATCTAAACCAGATTGCACACTAAAAGAATTATTTGTAGGTGAATTAATTGTTAAACTAGGATTAGTTGTATCAATAGTAAAAGTTACATCAATATTATTTACTTGTCCAGCTGAATCATTTACCCACACCATCACCTCATGCTGTCCTTCACTCCAGGTAACACCAGTAATGTTTGTACTACAACTAGCCAAAGTAGTATTTTCTAACATAGAATCATTACTATACCAACATGAAGCAAGATTGGTATCAACTGTAGCATATTCTACATCTAGGCCAGTATCTGTCGAATAAGTATTATTTGCAAGAGTAGAAATACTAATTGTTGGAGTGATAGTATCAATTGTAAATGTTACAGTAGAGGTACTCGTACCTAAGGTATCATTAGCATAAATAGTAACGGTATGCTCACCTTCTTCCCAAGTAGTAGAAGTAATATTGGCACAATCAGTTAATGTAGTATTTGTTGCACCCGAATCTGTCGAATACCAACATTTATCTAATGTAGAACTTGTTGCAGTATAAGTAACATCTAATCCAGTATCTGTTGTAAAGGAATCAGTAGTTGGAGAATTGATTGTTATCTTTGGTCCAGTTACATTTGTAATAACAATTGCTCTTTGTTCAGTATTACCTAAATTATTTGAATTATCCTCAGCAAAAACTTGGTAAGTATAAGTACCATAACTCAAATTTTCAGTTGCGTTCTTAGATTGGTTAACATAAAGGTACCAATCGGTTGAATTAAATTTGTTTATGTTGGAAATGTATTGTTGGTAAACTTCTTGTGCTGAAAGGGTTTTGTTCCATATTCTAACTTCGTCTATTAAACCATTAAACTCATCCTGTCCAAAGGCATCTCCAATATCTTTTCCTATGAAAAATGCTTCATCAAAAGGCCCAGGAGTATTAGTACAAGAAACAATATTTTCCATAACACCATCAACATAAACTAAACAATCACTACCATTCCATTGCCCAACTACATAGTGCCAGTTACCATCTGCTATATCAGTTGTCCCAGTAGCATAATTAGAGTTACTTCCAGAACCATACTCATATCCAAAGATTGCCACTTCACCAGTTGGACCTATTCTTAAATCCATTGTGTTCCTAGGATCGCCATATGTAC
Organism: Candidatus Woesearchaeota archaeon; assembly: GCA_018657845.1. GTDB lineage: Archaea > Nanobdellota > Nanobdellia > Woesearchaeales > GW2011-AR9 > JABHWJ01. The sequence continues at coordinate 18,617 of JABHWJ010000027.1, forward strand.
CCCTACCTACAAGCATCATCCCCCAAGTAGCAGTAATGTCTAAACTAGAAGATGTTTTCTCCCACAAAGAGATAGTGATTGAAGAAGTGATGTTTAATGATGCAGAATCTGGAAGATCGACGTAATCTCCAGAACCATCCATATAAACTGCCGAACCATATTTTCCTGAAATATTATATATAGCATTTACTAAAGTACCATTATTGTTATAATTAGAAACATCCATAGCATGACTATAATTATCTCCCACTGCAGAAACATTATCAAAATTCATCATCAACACTAAAGAATCATTGTAAATTGTATAATTAGTTCCATTCCAATTGTAAACTAGTTCATCTAAATTTGTTTCTGTAATTGAAACATTAATTTCGATACTAGTGTTATTTGTTACAGTATTGTCTATTAAAGTAGGACTTACAAAATCAATTAATGGATTTGTAGAATCAATATTGAATGTAACATTAGCATTAATTGTATTGCCAGCAGAATCATTAACCCAAATAGTTACATTATGTTGGCCTTCTTGCCAAGTAACAGAAGTTAAATTAGTTGTACAATTAGTTAAAGTAGTATTGCTCAAATAAGAATCATTGCTATACCAACAAGAAGCTAAGTTTGTATCATTAGCAATATACTGTACGTCCAATCCTGAATTTGTAGAGTTAGAATTATCTGCCGGAGAAGAAATACTAATACTTGGATAAATAGTGTCAATAGTAAAAGTAACCCCTCCACTACCCACTAAACTATTATTATCATTACAATAAATGGTCCAAGCGTTTGAACCTTCTATGCTAGTAATATCTGTGAAGTTAACACCTGCAGAAACATTAGTTGAATTTGTTGCCCCACTATCTGCACTATACCAACATTTATCTAAGGATTGTTGAGTTGAATCAATACTTACAGTGTAATTTAATTTACTAATATTAGTAGTGTAATAAGTACTTTCTGGATAAACTACACTTACTAAAGGATTAGGAATACCAACTGTAAAATTAACTATAGTAACATTCCAATGAGTAGTAACATTACTAATACTCATATCTGATGTCCAATTAGCATAGACAAAAAACTCATGAGTTGTATTTGTACCACCAGTAGCATTAACTGTCCAGGTAATTGTTTCAGATTCTCCTTCATTTAATGAAACATTATAAGGGTTATTTATAGTTGTATAAAATGGGGTTGCTGAAGTGTTTGTTGTAATTAATCCAGATTTAGCTGACGAACTGGAAGTAATTATTACATAACCATCTCCAGTATTTATTCCAGCAGTATTATTTTGGCTTGTTCCATTATTGACAGAACCACCACCGCCACCGGCACCAGCAGGACTATATTTTCCCCCCCCACCACCAG
>JABHWJ010000002.1 GCA_018657845.1 Candidatus Woesearchaeota archaeon
AAAATGCGATAAAAATCTTTAATCATCAAAAGATCAGAACTAAATGGGATGAAGATGAAGAAAAGTGGTACTTTTCTATTATTGATGCTGTTGCAATTTTAACTGAAAACGATTTTCAAGGGGCAAGAAATTATTGGAAAGTGTTAAAACACCGCCTAAATAATGAAGGAAACGAGTCGGTTACAAATTGTAACCAACTGAAATTATTAGCTTCTGATGGGAAATATTATAAAACAGACGTAGCAGATACTGAACAATTATTACGTTTGGTACAATCAATTCCTTCTAAGAAAGCAGAACCTTTCAAAGTTTGGCTAGCTCAAGTTGGTTCTGAACGTATTGAAGAAATTGAAGATCCCGAATTAGCATTTAACAGAGCAATGCAAACTTATTTGCAAAAAGGTTATTCAAAAGATTGGATTAATCAAAGATTAAAGACTATTGAAGTTAGAAAAGAATTAACAGATGAATGGAATCGTGTAGGAATTGATAAACAAAACGATTATGCAATTTTGACTAACGAGATCACTAAAGCCTGGTCAGGAAAAACTGTTAAAGAATACAAACAGTTTAAAAGTTTGAAAAAAGAAAATCTAAAAGACAATATGACTAATATTGAATTAGTTCTTAATATGTTAGCAGAAGCAACAACAAAAGAGTTCTCTGGAAAAGAAAATCCTAAAACATTTTCTCACAGTAAAAGTATTGCTAAAAAGGGAGGGACAGTTGCTGGTAATACTAGAAAAGACATTGAAAAGAAATTAGGAGAGAAAATAGTAACTAAAAAAAATGCAGAAGAAATACATTTCAAAAAGAAAAAAAAGTTAGAACATGAATAGAAAACACACAACAACCCTCTCTTCCCACCTACTCGCTTCAATTGTTTCTAAGAATCTGAAAGAACTAAAGAAAATAGGATAAAGTTTATATTGTATCTTTAATTTCAATCAAATTGAGGGATAGGTTGGAGATTTTTTAAATGAAAAAATATATTATTTTAATCACTATCTTATTATTACTTGTAATTAGTTCTAGTGGAGCTCTTGCAGGAAGTTATTCTGAATTGGAACCAATACAAAAACAATTTTATTGGAGTTGTATTAAAAGTGATTGTTTAGATTTTATTTATGCTAAACAATATGGTAAATGGAAAACTTGTGTCTCTGATTGTATCTCTAAAGCTGAAACAATTAAACCTATTCCTGTAGAAGAATTATTTTGTGAAGATACTGATAAAGGAATTGATTACAAAAATTTCGGATCTGTAACTTCAAATAAATATCCTAACGGTAAAGATGATTTTTGTTATTCCGGAAATGGTAAGAGTTATGTTTTTGAAAGTGCTTGTAAAAATAATAAATATGTTCGTTATCAAAAGAATTGTAAAGAGTTAGGTCAAGCTTATTCTTGTATTGAAGGAGCTTGTGTGAATTCAGTTTGTGATCTTCAAAATGTTGATAATGGGGTAGTGGCTGAGTTTCCAGATTGTGCCATTTCTTGTAATGAAGGTTATATTTTAGAAGATAATGTTTGTGTGAAACCCAATGTTCCCCCGGTATTCGGATTATTTGATGTGACTCATGAAATTGCTGTAGCTGGAGAATTCACTATTGAAATAATTGCTACCGATGATGAAGTTTTAGAATATTCTGCTGAAAATTTACCTGCAGGAGCAGAACTGAATGGAAATATCTTTACTTGGACTCCAGGAGAGAACCAACTTGGACTTTTTCAATTTAAGTTCATTGTTACGGATGGAGAATTTACTATTGAAAAAACTGCTAAGGTTGAGGTGTTTCCTAATTTAGGATGTGACGGAATTGCTAAAAAGAAAGATTATTTTGGTTTAGATGGTCATTTATTCAAGTATCTGGATTCTGATAAAATATTTAATTCTAACCCTCAAGTAAAATTTAAAGATATTAATACGGGAGAACATATTGAACGTGTAATTGGTGGGAATATAGATCAAGCATATTTTGATTTTAAATTTTATGGGAAAAAATACAATTTCGTAAGTGCTTCAGATCCAAGTATTAATGATTGGGACATCATGTACAAATGTAATCATGCTCCTGTTTTAGATCCTATCGGAAACAAAAAAATTAAATTCGATCAAGAATTAGTTATTGAATTATCTGCAACTGATGAAGATGGCGATCCGTTACAATATATTGTTGCTACAATGCCAGTGGGTGCAGAGCTTAATGGAAATATATTTACTTGGACACCAACAAAAGATCAAATAGGTGAATATCATGTCATGTTCATAGTTAGTGATGGAGAATTAGAGGATAGTGAAGTTGTTAAGATCTCTGAAGATTTAGAATGTGATGATATTGTTAAAGATAATGAATATTTTGTTTTGGACAACATTTTGTTACAATATAAAGGTGCAGATAAAAATACCGATACTAGTCCAAAAATAAAATTTAAAAATCTTAACACAGGAGAAACTTTGGAATATTCCGTTAGTTTTGTTAATCAACAAGGATCTGTTACTTTAAAACTTGGTGGAAAAGTTTATGGGTTTGTAAGTGCTTCAGATACAGGCGTAGATGATTTTGACATCATGTACAAATGTGGTTGAACCCGCTTCAATTGTTTCTTTCATTAAATCCAAAAACATTCCGGATTTATTGAAATAACATTAATAAATCCCTACAACTTCTATCAATAAAATGGAAGATATACATGATCGATGGCCACACCGTTGGATTACTGATAAAGCTAAATCTTCGATATCTGAAGTTGAGGGCCTTGGTGTTTTTGCAACGGAACCTATTAGAAAAGATGAATTAGTCGCTATTATTGGTGGAGTGATAGTTCCTTGCTCCGAGATGCCGGAGTACATCAACTTAGTTTGTCCTGCAGGTATACAGTTGAATGAGGATTATTTCATTGTTCCAACAACTCGGAAAGAGTTAGAGGACACCGGAGTGTTTAATCATTCATGTAATCCCAATGTTGGTTTTTCAGGCGATATTCAATTAGTAGCGATGAAAGATATTTGTCCTGGTGAAGAATTAGCCTTTGATTATGCTTTTAATATAACTCTTATTGAAGATCTCCAATGTAAATGTGGATATGAAAAATGCAGAGAGATTATTACAAAAGATGATTGGAAGATTAAAGATATCCAAGATAGATATGGTCAATACTTTTCACCTTACCTAAAAAAAAGATTATAACAGACTCATTCCATAACCTTTTTAAAAAAACACTCTTCCCAACTCAACATGAGACCTTTATATCGAGCATCATTTAATCTGGGAAATAAGAAATCTGATTTGTCTTTAGATGAAATTGTTGAAGTAGTAAAGTCTTGGTCCGTAAAAACTTCTCATAAACTTGCTAGGGTTAGGAATAAATCTTTCGATAATTTCTCAACAGGAATGGCTTTGTCACAAAAGAATTTAGAAGTTGATACTGTTAGATTTGTATCTTCTGGAAAGGACTATTTTGCTTTAGCTTTAAAACATCCAGATAAAAATAATAAAAATCTTAAATGGAAAACTACGTTCGCTTTTGGTGAACATGATAATAATAGATACCATGCAGAAATCATGGTTTCTAATGGTTGGGATGATGGTCGGTTAAGTCCAGTAAAATTTTCTTTTGGCAGGCCCGGTTTGGTTCCTAAACTAATTAACCAGTTTGGAGCTTCTAGAAAATTTGAATTAAGTGATTCTTCAAACATTCTTACTATTGATAATGTTAATGACTTTGCTCAAACAATATTCAGCCAGAAAAGAACTTTGCCTATTGTTTATATTAGTGCAAACAACTTTTATGATGAACCAATAAAAACTATTAACCCTGAGAGAATAGCTGTTAACCTTGCTGGTGTTGCTCATGTCTTTGTAGCCGATTCCAGATTTCCTTCATTTAAATTAGAAAAAATTGTTGGTAAATCAATGAGTTGTTATGATGGTGCTGTAAGATTATATTGGCCAATTCAGGCTGAAAATTCTGGGAGCATGTTTCATCCTTTGTGGGCACCTCAAAGAATAACAGATATGGGCAATTTTGAAGATGAACTTTTCAAAACAATTGCTTTCTTTTCTACTGGTATTAAACCAAAGATTGGTTATGAAGAAGTAAGAAGACTTAAACTAACAGCAGATATTGAAACTCTTAAAGAAAAGAATGAAATTGCTGAATTGGCAGACCTTTTTGCTCTAGAGAATGATAATTTGAAGAAACAAGTAGTTTCATTGGAAGATAGAGAAATGGATCATCTTGAAAGAATAAAAGAGTTGGAATACAAAAATTCTAGTTTGATTTCTGTTATCCAATCTTGTAAAAAACCTGAAGAAGAAAGTTGTCAACCAGTGATTGGTGATTTTGATTCTGTTGAAGAGGCAGTTGAAAAATTCACCGAATTATACCCTAAAAGTTCTCTGGAAATTCTTGGCCGGGCCTATAAAAGTGCTCGTGAATGCCAATATGATAAACCTGAACATGTTTTCAAAACTTTAGAATGGTTAGAAAATGCTTATTTAGAAATGAGAACTTCTGGAAATGATAAAAAGAAAAAGAACGGTTCAACTACTCTTGAAGAATCTTGTAAAGAACAGACCGGGATGACCTATAAAGCTAACCAAAGCGAAGTAACTATGGGTAGAAACAAACAAGATTATTTTACTACTTGGGGCGGTAAAAATATTTGTCTTGAAGAACATATTGGTAAGGGCAGTTCTTTTGATCCTAAGTCAACTTTACGTATTGCCTTTCATTATGATTCTGATTCTAAGAAAGTTGTCGTTGGGTATATTGGAATGCATCAAAAGAATTAAAATCTAAACATTTATATCATTCATTAAATTCTTAACATTATGAAATTATCTTTTATTAAGATGTTAGCTTTGGTAACTATTTTCGCAACTATCTTAGGTTTTCTTTCTAGTATCTATCCTTTCCTAAAATGGATTTCTATAATTCTAATCCTCATCGTCGCAGTTATCTTTTTGATTATCAGACATAAAGCAATGAAACTTCTTCGAGAACGATTGAAAACTATTTTTGAACGTAAACATTTATAAATGACCCCTAATATTAACTAAATATTACCAATGAGTTGGTGAATGCTTAGAAAAGAAATTTGTCTTTTCTAGCATGTTTAAACCTAGTGGTTTGAAACACAACACAACGAGGTAACATTGATAATTCTTTGTTACTATTAAAATTTAAATAAAACTTGGAGAAGATAAAATGGCTGATGAAGCAAATGTATTGGAAATTATAGAAATCGCTCGAACTAGTGGTAAAATTAGTAAGGGCGCTAATGAAGTAACTAAAGCAATTGAGAAAGGCAACGCAAAATTAGTAGTTTATGCAGGGGATGTAAATCCTAAAGAAGTTGTAATGCACTTACCTTTGTTATGTAAAGATAAAAACATCATTTGTGTAGAGATCTCAAAGAAGGAAGAGTTGGGTGCAGCAGCAGGATTAGCAGTTTCAACTGCCGCAGTAGCTGTTGTTAAAGAAGGAGACGCAAAAGGAAGAATCGAAGCTCTGAAGGGTGAATAAACATGGCTAAAAAAATATTTGCTAAAAAGGGAGAGGGAGAATCTAAAGTAGATGGTGAAGTAAGATTTGTTCCTGCTGTCCCTGCCGAAGTTAAGGAGATTGTTATCCGAGCCGGTTCAAGAGGAGAAATTACGCAAGTAATGTGTAATGTTCTTGATGGTCGTGATAAAGGTAAATCCTTAAGAAGAAATGTTAAAGGTCCTGTAAGAGTGGGAGATCATTTAATGCTTATGGAAACAGAAATCGAAGCTCAGAGATTGGGCGGCGGTCGTAGAGGAGGTAAGAAATAATGCCTAAATGCAACTTTTGCGGAACATCAATTGAGAGAGGAACAGGAAAAATTTATGTTTTCAGTTCAGGAAAAGTTTTTAATTTCTGTACTAACAAATGTGAAAAGAACCTTTTGAAATTGAAAAGAAAACCTTTGAAGATTAAGTGGACAGAAGCTTATCGTAAGGAACATAAGAAAGACACTAAAGAATAAGTATTATCTTTTTTTACTTTTGATTAAAGTAAATCAATGAGGTGACAATATAAAATGATTGAAAGAACATTAATTTTACTTAAACCGGATACAGTCCAAAGAGGTATCTGTGGAGAGATTATTTCTCGATTAGAGAGAGCTGGCCTAAAAATTGTCGGGATGAGAATGGTCTGGGCAGATCGTGATTTTGCTAAACAACATTATGCTGAACATTTAGAAAAACCTTTCTATAAAGGCTTAGAAGATATGATCGTTATGGGTCCTGTTATAGCAATGGTTTTAGAAGGTGTTGAAGCGATTGAATTAGTTAGAAAAATGTGTGGCGCAACAGAACCAAAATCTGCAAATCCTGGAACTATCCGTGGAGATTATGCTCAAGTAAGTTATGGCCATGCTGATAAGAGAGGTATTGGAATTAAAAATATTGTTCATGCCTCAGCTAATAAAAAAGACGCTCAAATAGAAGTTGGTCTTTGGTTTACACCAGAACAATTACACACTTACAAAACAGTACATGAAGTACATGTCTTTGAATAAAATGAAACTAATCGCATTAGGAAGCCCAGGAGTGGGGAAAGGAACTTACGCTAAAGAAATCACTAAAAAATATAACATCCTTCACCTCTCTACTGGAGATATGTTCAGAGAAAACATGAAGAATAACACCGAGCTAGGAATTAAAGCTAAGGAGTTTATTGATCAGGGAAAACTTGTTCCTGACGAAGTTACTATTGGTCTGGTTAAAGAAAGACTTGCCAGAGAAGATACAAAAGATGGTTACTACTTGGACGGTTTTCCAAGAACAATTCCGCAAGCAGAAGCTTTATCTGAATTTGCAAATGTTGATCTGGTAATCAATTTCAAAGCTGATCATGAAGTTATCATTCAACGTCTTAGCGGGAGAAGAATTTGTAAAAAATGTGGAGCAATTTTCCATACTATTAACATCATCCCAAAACAAGAGGGTATCTGTGATAGTTGTGGTGGCGAATTGTACCATCGAGATGACGATCAACCTGAATCAATAAAAAAAAGACTACAAGTCTATGAGGAAGAGACAAAACCTTTAATCAACTTTTACAAAGAAAAAGGTATCCTAAAAGAAGTTCAAGTTAACGAAGATTTTGGTAAAAATAAAGAATTGATGTTAAACAGAATCTTTACCGCAATTGATAACAATTAAAATTTAATGAGGTATAAATAAAAATGGCAGAAAAAATGGTTGAAAAGGTTATGAGGTTAGCTCATAAACCAGATCAAATTAGAAATATCGCTATCTGTGCACATATTGATCACGGGAAGACAACTTTCTCTGATAATTTATTAGCAGGAGCAGGAATGATGAGTGAAGTAGACGCAGGTAAAGCTTGTAAACTTGACTTTCATGAGGACGAACAGGAACGAGGAATTACAATTGACTCAGCTTCCGTATCAATGGTTCACGTCTTAAATGATAAAGAATACTTGATCAATTTAATTGATACTCCTGGCCACGTAGATTTTGGTGGCGACGTAACTAGAGCAATGCGAGCAGTTGATGGAGCAGTAGTTTTAATTTGTGCTTCTGAAGGAGCAATGCCGCAAACAGAAACTGTTTTACGTCAAGCTTTGAAAGAAAGAGTTAGACCAATTCTTTTCATCAACAAAGTTGATAGACTAATTAAAGAATTAAAACTTACTCCTGAACAAATGCAGCAGAGATTTATTAAACAAATTGCTGACGTTAATAAGATTATTCGAAACGTTGCTCCAGAAGAGTATAAAGAATTGTGGCAAGTTGGTATTGAGAAAGGTACTGTTGGTTTCGGTTCTGCTTTTCATAACTGGGGAATTAGTTTACCTTACATGCAGAAGAAAGGGATTACTTTCACAGAAATAATTAACGCTTACTCAGGTACTGATGAAGAGATTAAAGCAAACGTTATAACTTTGGCAAAAAGAGCACCAATTCATGAAGTTGTTTTGGACATGTCAGTTTTGCATCATCCTAATCCTGTCCAGGCTCAGAAATATCGGATTCCAAAATTATGGCAAGGCGATTTAGAATCTGCTGACGGGAAAACGTTAATGAACTGTGATCCTAACGGAAGATTATTTTTTGTAATTACTAAAGTAGTTGTTGATCCGCAAGCAGGAGAAATTGCTGCCGGAAGATTGTTCGGTGGAACAATGAAGAAGGGAGAAGAAGTTTGGTTGAACATGTCAAAATCTGCAGGAAGAATTCAGCAAGTATACATTTACAACGGAGCAAAGAAAGAAATTGTTGATAATGTTCCTGCTGGAAATATTATCGGTGTTGGCGGTTTAAGAGCTGGTATGCCTGGTGAAACTGTTACTTCTGGTGGAAAAACTGAACCTTTTGAAAAGATTTCTCATCTTTTTGATCCAGTAGTTACTAAGGCTATTGAAGCAAAGAGACCTTCAGACCTACCAAAACTTATTGAAGTTTTGCGTCAAGTACAAAAAGAAGATCCGACTATTGTTGTTGAGATTAACGAAGAAACTGGCGAGCATTTGTTGCACGGAATGGGCGAATTACATTTGGAAGTTATTGAAAACAGAATTGTTAAAGAGAAAGGTGTAGAAGTAAAAACATCTCCTCCAATTGTTGTTTATCGTGAAGCGATTACTAAAGAAAGTCCCCAAATTGAAGGGAAGTCTCCTAATAAACACAATAAGCTTTATTTCAGAGTTGAACCTTTGGACGATGAGATTGTTAAAGGTATTAAAGCAGATAAAATGGGCCATGGCCGATTCAAAAAGAAAGATGAACATGTAATGTCTTTCTTGAGAGATGAATGTGATTGGGATACAAAAACTGCTCAAAGTGTTAGAGCAGAATGTAACGGTAACATTTTCATGGATAACACTCGTGGTATTGTTCACATTAACGAAATCATGGAACTTTTACTTGATATGTTTGAAGATGTTATGAAAGCTGGTCCTTTAGCAAAAGAACCTTGTGTTAATGTTAAAGTTCGATTGATGGACTGTACTTTGCACGAAGATGCAATTCATCGTGGTCCTGCGCAAATGTACCCTGCAATTAGAGAAGGTATTCGGGGCGCAATGATGGAAGCTGGTCCTTTACTTTACGAACCATTGCAAGTAACTAGAATTGAAGTTCCTACCGAGTATGTTGGTGAAATTTCTAAATTGGTTTCCAGTAAAAGAGGACAATTATTGGAAATGAATCAAGAAGGCGACATGACTGTAATTGTTGCTAAGTTACCTGTTGGTGAATTGTTCGGTTGGAGTAACGCTTTAAGATCTGGAACTGCTGGGCGTGGAAATTCTTCATTAGTTGATCAGAGTTTCGAAATGTTACCAAGAGAATTACAGGATAAAGTCCGATCTCAGATTGTTGAGAGAAAAGGATTGACTGCTGGTAATCTAGGGGCTTAGATTTTTCTTTTTTTTCTTTTTCTTAATACTACTTCTACAACATACATGTTAGAATATATAGAAAGCTTTATAAAAGAATTCGGGCAAAAACACTTTCGCCCTTTAAAAAAGGACATAAATTATGTCACCTACAAATACAACTGGAATAGAACAAATGTTTGATTCATCTAGAACACCTTATCAACTTCCTGATCCTACAAGCATTCTTGATCCAGATGTATTTAGGGCTGTGTTTGGACGTTCTCTTGATTCTGGTTCATTTGGCACTATAACCCAAAGTCCTAATGGAGGTGTCCGTAAAGTTTTAGCATTTAGTGAAACACCGCTAGTTGATTTAGAAGGAATTCATCAAAATGTTAAAATATCTCATTTTAATGACAAAAATTACATCTTACAAAAAGATGACATTTCATTAAAATTCTCCCTTTCAGAAAGAAACCATTTGCATGTTGTTGGTGGTATTATCGAGGGAGTAATTTTACGTTCATTGCAAAATATTGAAGGTGTGGTTTCTTATCATGATCGAACTTTTACTGTTGTTAATGGACACATTTTCATGTCTACAGAAATGGACAAAGCTCCTGGAAAGACTACTGATGAACTTGCGAAAGAAGGGATGACTTTGGAATCCGCATTAAAGATTTCTTATGATACTGCGTCAACTCTTCAACAAATTCATGGTCAAGATATTATTCATGGCGATATCACCCCTAAAAATATCATGTCTGATGGCCAAACAACAACTCTTACTGATTTTGGCAATTCACGAGTTATTGGGTTAGATTTGTACCCTAGCCTTCCTTATCGTGAGGATAATGAAAAGTCTTATGTTGTTAGTTTTGCAAATGACCTTCCTCTGGTTGGTACTCCTGATTATTTTGCTCCTGAAACATTTTTTACTGGTTCTTCAGTTTCTGGCGATATTTATTCTATGGTTACTACTACTCTTGATTGGACAACTGGTGTGGTTGTTGCCCCTAAAATTAGAGAAGAAGGATGGTCTACCGAAATTTATCAATCAACTAAAAAAGCAATGATTGAAAGTGATGTTCCTCGGCCTGTTCGTCAAGCAATTTTATTTAACCTATCTACAAATCCTGAAAATAGAAATTTAGAACTTTTTATTTCTGCTTTAGGTACTTCTTTGGGTGCAGAATTACCCGCCGGTGTTAGGCCTTATTCTTGTCCTTCCGTTTTTGCCCAGACACAACTGTCAGAATATTCTCGTGAACTAGCAAAAACAATAATCTTATAATTTTCTTACACAAAATTAATAAATAAAACTCATCCTTGACTAATTATGAAATACTTAGTATCATTGACGGCAGCGGCAACAATTCTTTTAACACAAAGTTGTTTAGAACAGAGGGTTGACGAATATCAAGTTCCTCCACAATTAAATACGGACGCGAAAGGAATGGTTCTTACTTCTGAACAACCCGATGTTGAACCTGTTGTTAGTCCTCAGACAGAAAAAGATCTTAAATTGCTTCTTTATAGTATTACTCCTGTTCATGATAATTATTATTAGGGTAGATTCTTAAAAAATTTCTCTTATTTCTAACCAAAACCTTTATAAATAACCTCAATAAAAAACTATTAAACTAATCATCCTAATTATAGGAAGAAATTGGAGGAATAAAATGGCAAAAGAAAAAGAACATATTAATTTAGTATTCGTTGGTCACGTAGATCACGGTAAATCAACTACTGTAGGTAGATTATTGTTTGACTCAGGTAATGTAGACGAGCAAGCAATGAGAAAATTAAAAGAAAAAGCTGAACAACTTGGTAAGAAAGGTTTCGAATTTGCTTTCGTTATGGATAATCTGAAAGAAGAACAGGAACGTGGAGTTACTATTGACTTGGCTCATAAGAGATTTGATACTGATAAGTATTACTTTACAATTATTGACGCACCTGGTCACAGAGACTTTATTAAAAACATGATTACTGGTGCTGCTCAAGCAGACTGTGCAGTTTTAGTTGTAGCTGCTAATGACGGTGTTAACGCACAAACTATTGAGCATTTGAAATTAACAAAAATTTTCGGTGTTGGACAATTAATCGTTGCTGTTAACAAGATGGATATTTCTGGAGTAGACTACTCTGAAGACAGATATAAAGCTGTTGTTGAAGAAGTTAAGAAAAACGCAACTCAAGCTGGTTGGGACGTTTCAAAAGTAGCTTTCTTACCTATTGCTTCTTTACCTGGGGATAATATTGTTAAAGGTTCAGATAAGATGGCTTGGTGGACAGGCGACTCTTTATTACAAGCAATTGATAAGTTTGAAGTTCCTCAAAAACCAACTGACTTACCATTAAGACTTCCTTTACAGGATGTTTACAATATTACTGGTATCGGAGTTGTTCCTGTTGGAAGAATCGAAACTGGTGTTATGAAGATTGGTGACAAAGTTATTGCTGTTCCTGGAAGAGAAGGTAAAGGCGTTCCTGGAGAAGTTAAATCTATTGAGATGCATCACGAACAAGTTAAAGAAGCTGGTCCTGGTGACAACGTTCG
>JABHWJ010000028.1 GCA_018657845.1 Candidatus Woesearchaeota archaeon
TCTGCAGAAGTAGTGAGTTTGGATGCAGAAGGAATGATTAAGGAAGCTAGAGAATTAACTACAATTCATTCCAATGTTGTGATTAAGGTTCCAATGACTCTAGAAGGGTTGAAGGCAGTGAAGGCTTTATCTGGAGAGGGAATAAAAACAAACGTAACTTTAGTTTTCTCTGCTAATCAGGCATTACTGGCAGCAAAAGTGGGAGCAACTTATGTTAGTCCTTTTGTAGGTAGATTAGATGACATTAGCCATCAAGGAATGGAGATTATTGCTGAGATTGTTGAAATTTATAAAAATTATAATTTTAAGACTGAGATAATCGTTGCTAGTGTTAGAAGTCCTTTACATGTTAAAGAAGCAGCTTTATGTGGGGCAGATATTGCCACAATTCCGTTTAAAGTAATTAAACAAATGAGTAAACATTCTTTAACAGATATAGGGATTGAGAAATTCTTAGAAGATTGGAAAACAGTGAAAGAAAGTTAAGGTTTTAGGAAATTATTTAAATCCTAAAACTTTCTTTTTTCTATGAAACAGTCATGGACTACTGGATTAAGTTTTGGATTGACCTCTGGAATTATAACAACATTAGGTTTGATGGTAGGATTGTATTCTGGAACACATTCAAGATTGGCAGTTATTGGAGGGATATTAACTATTGCGATTGCAGATGCTTTCTCTGACGCATTAGGGATTCATATTTCCGAAGAATCGCAGAAGGGTCAGAGACATAAAGCAGTTTGGGAAGCCACAGTTGCTACTTTTTTTTCTAAGTTTTTATTTGCTTTAACTTTTGTTGTTCCTGTTTTATTATTGGAGTTGAAAACAGCAATCTATATTGGAGTGGTATGGGGTTTGGTTGCATTAGGGGGGCTGAATTATTTTATTGCTAAGATAAGAAATAAGAATCCATGGATGGTTGTTGGAGAACATTTGTTGATTGCAATTCTAGTTGTGATTGTTACCTATTTTGCAGGGATTTGGATCGGGGCCGTTTTTGGTTAGAAAGCTTTAAATAAATTCTAAAAAAATTTAGGTTAAATATAATTATACTTAATGAGGTTATAAAATGAAAGAAATAAAATTAGGTCCTCCTGAATGTATCAAAAAAATCTCAGAAAACATCTGGGAGCTCCCTACAACTTACAAAAAAGGAATGAGGGTTCCAGGGAGAGTTTACGCTAGCGAATTATTAATTCAATCTATGGATCAAGGAGTTTTTGATCAATTATCAAACGTTGCTACATTGCCAGGAATTCAAAAGTATGCTTGTTGTATGGCAGACGGCCATTGGGGCTACGGTTTTCCAATAGGTGGGGTGGCTGCATTTGATCCAGAACAAGGTGGAATTATTTCTCCAGGTGGGGTGGGTTTTGATATAAATTGTGGAGTTCGTTTAGTTACAACGAACTTAACAGTAGATCAAGTTAAACCAAAAATCAAACAGTTAGTAGATACACTTTTCAATAAAGTTCCTGCTGGAGTTGGCCGTAAAGGGTTCGTGGAAATAACTAAAGATCAGTTTAAAGAAATTATGGTTCGAGGTTCTAACTGGTGTTTGGATAATGGTTATGCCACTCAAGACGATGTTGATAGTACAGAAAGTTCTGGTTGCTTACCCGGGGCAGATTCAAAAGATGTTTCTGAAAAAGCAATCAAGAGGGGCTTTGACCAAATTGGAACTTTAGGTAGCGGAAACCATTTCCTAGAAATTCAAGTTGTTGAAGAAGGAAACATTCTTGATAAAGAAGCAGCCGAAATAATGGGAATTAATAAAGTCGGACAAATATGTTTAATGATTCATTGTGGTTCTCGTGGTTTTGGTCATCAAGTTGCAACAGATTACATGCGACAGTTCTTAGAAGCTATGCCTAAATATAATATTGAAGTTTTAGATAAAGAATTGGCTTGTGCTCCAATGAATTCTTCTGATGGCAAGGCATATTACTCTGCAATGGCTTGTGCTGCCAATATGGCTTTTGTTAATAGGCAAGTAATTATGCATCGTGTTAGAGAAGTTTTTAAGGAAGTATTTGGTCCTGAAACAGAAATTAAACTAGTTTACGATGTTTGTCATAATATTGCTAAGTTAGAAAAGCATATTGTTGATGGTGAAGAGAAGGAATTGATTGTTCATCGTAAAGGTGCTACTCGTGCATTTGGTCCTTCTCGTTCTATGGATATCCCTAAGAAGTATGCTTCTATTGGTCAACCAGTAATTCTTCCAGGAAGTATGGAAACCGGTTCTTATTTGCTTGTTGGAAGTGATAAAGCCGATCAGGAAACTTTTGCATCTACTGCTCACGGCGCTGGAAGAGTAATGAGTCGATCAGCAGCGATTAAACAGTTTGATGGTAAAGAATTACAAGAAAGCATGTTGAAGAAAGGGATTTATGTTCATGGTGTTAGCATGAAAGGTCTTGCAGAAGAAGCTGGTGGTGCGTATAAGGACATCGAAAGTGTTGCCCAAACATTACATGATATTGGTATTACTAAAAAGGTTGTTAAGTTTACACCAATTGGAAATGTGAAAGGTTGAGTTAATTTTATATATCTCTTTATTTTTATTCTTTTTATAAAAAGGTGATTATGATGAAAAAGATTTTATTATGTTTGTTTTTAATAGTTATTGTTTCTATCTTTATTGTTGGTTGTAATTCTGTTGATGAAGGAACAGAAGGTAATGAGACTGAAGGAGTAACTGTAGATAATGTTGAAGAAGGAGAGTCTGGTGGAGAAGCTACTTTATGTACACCTGGTTGGAAATGTGTGAATGCAAAAGATAAAAGATATCAGACTAGCAATTGTAGCTGGAATAAAGAAGTAATTAATTGTCCTCTTGGTTGTAAAGATAATGAATGTAATAAAGGAAAGGTTTGTTCTGCAGGATTTGGTTGCAAGAATAATTATACTAAAGCTTATCGATTAGAAGGTTGTACTTGGAATAATGAAAAAGAATGTCATTGGGGTTGTGAAGATGGAGCATGTGTTGTTGCGCCAGAGAATTCTTCTTTAGAAGATGCTCCTTATTATGAGCAGATTGAAGGGATTGCTCCAGTTGTTGAAGAGACAAATGATACTGGAACTGAAGAAACTACAGTAAAGGAAAGTATAGAATATGGGACTTTAGTAATAAATGAGAAATCTGCAGTTTCGGTTGGAGGAGTAGAACATAACATTAGTCTTTATTTGATTGAAGATGGGGAGGTTAAGATTATGATGGATAATTCCAAAAGTGATTTCTTGACAGAAGGAGAAAGTTTTACTTTTGGTAATGGGATAACTGTGAATGTACATGAGATATTTTTCCAAGCCTATCCCGGAGGAAAGAAAGAGGTCACTTATACTATTAGTTAATTTTTTTATTTTTTATGTTGTTTTTCCTTCTAGTTGTTCTATGGCACCACATTTTCCACATTTCATTCTGAAAGTATTGTCTTCGTCAGAATAGAAAGGCATGATCTCAAGTAGTTCTGCTTTGTTGTGGCCGCATTTCTTACAAGGATGATCGTGGACTGCTAGAAGGTTGGTGTCATCGGCAACTTCCACTATTTTTGCAGGAGTGTTTTTTATAACGACTGTACCATCTTGATTTATTTCTGGTTGGGAATGTCCATCTGGACAAGACATCCAGTTTCCATAGGGGGTCTTTCTAGGTCTGAGAAGAGATCCACAAGTTTTACAAAACAAATTGGCCATTTTGGTTTAGTTTTGTTTGTTTTTTATAAGATTTTTCATACAGAAATAGTTCTCTATTGAATATTTAATAATTAATTACAAACCTCTGTGAATTTGCAATCTGGGTCTAAACATTCAACACATTTGTTGAAACTTTCTTTGATTTTCTGACAAATGGGTTCCTCAAACATGCCTGCATATGCAACTTCTTTACATAATTCTGGATAATCGCAATCTAATTGATCATTACACGTTTTTGGTGGAGGTGAAATCGCATAAATATCTGGATGTGCTGTGCATAAACTATTAATGCATGAATCTTTTTCAAAAGCTTTTGGTTGCCAAAAACAATCTCCATTATTATTGCAAGAATCTCCAATCCCGCCTTTTTCTGTACAAGCTTTATCAAATAATGGCATTGTGGAACAATAAGCTTCCATGAATTTTTCTTTTTTATCTAAACATTTGTTATATTCCAGACTATCAGTATTAATTATTTGGTTTTTGTTGTTATCAATTCCATCACCACAAATTTCCTCACAAATTAGTGAATTCTTGCACTCGATGTCATCACAATCAATAAACCCGTTTAGATTGTTATCTTGTCCATCATTACAAACTTCAATACAAAAATCACTAA
>JABHWJ010000029.1 GCA_018657845.1 Candidatus Woesearchaeota archaeon
ATAAGAAATAATTACAACAACTTCAACAAATTGGGTTGAATCTGCTTTTTTCTACTAACAACTCTTGGAAGATAAATTATTCCCCCATCTAAACCAGGAATCTTCTCAATCTTCTTCTTAAACAAAGGTTTTATTTCTCCTTCATCTCCAGAAAAGAACAAATAAGTACCTCCAGCTAAAACATCAGTAACCATTAAGAACAGGGCTAAATAACTTCTTTTTTGTAATCTCACTAATTCCTTTAGTAACTCTTCCTTTCTATCCATCGCTTTCTTAAAACCAATCACTGGGACCTGACCTACTCCAATTTTCCTACTTCCCTTTCTATAAGTTTTAAAATCTGTCAAAATAACTTTATTAACACTATGATTAATCAAATCACAACCTGCTTCTAATAATTCTTTACCATATTTTTCTAGATTAACTCTAGCCACTTTAGCTAATTTTCTTGCCAACACCCTATCTTTTGGAGTAGTAGTTGGACTCTTCAATAATAGCGTATCAGAGAGTATTGCTGACAAAGCCAAACCTGCAATCTTCCTAGAGAAAGGAATCCTAAACCAACTGTATCTATCTGCGATTATTGCACACGTCGCTCCTCGAGGTTCGTTTTCAAAAGGAATTGGATGAATAGTTTCTACATCTCCAATCCGATGATGATCAATAATCTCTAAAATATTAGCATCTCGAATATGTGGGATAGATTGATCAATTTCATTGTGATCAACAATAATCAAATTCTTTCCAGTTGCATCTTTCAAACGAATCGGAACTTTTTCTCCCCATTTTTTTAATACAAATTTAGTCTCAGAATTTAACTCTCCTGCCCTAGCTGGAATAACATGTTTTTTGTGTCGTTCTCTTAAAAAATGAGCATATACAATCGCCGAACAAACAGAATCAGTGTCTGGACTTATATGCCCAATAATATAAATAGATTTATCTTTCTTTTTCATCATCTATAACCTTATAATTAATAAAATATTAGAGTTTAAATAAGTTTTCTTTTATTAATTTATAATAGCTAGAAAAGATCCAAACAAAAATTAAATTAATCCAAGTTCCAAAATGAAACAACTCCAAGTTTTCTTTCTGGACTTAATTCTATTGCTGATCCTTGAACATAAGTCCTTGTTTTCACCTCAACATCCAATAAATTTTCTAACCTATTTTTGAGCGAATCTCTAGAACTAAGATACTCATCAAAAGTTAAGGCCAATCCTTCATTATTTCCTAAATAAAACAAGGTTGCCCCACAAACATTTTCAAGACTATATTCTTCTTTTAATCTTTTAATTTCTTCAAAATGGAATTCTCCAAAACTAGGGTGTGGCCCATAATGGCCCATGATTGCTTCCCCTTTATCATTCAGAACTACAGAAACAAAACAGCCCACCAAAGGATGGATTGTTCTCGCCCTCTTTTCCCTAGGGACATACTTTACATCTCCTGTACCTACAAAGATATTCATTTTCTTAAAATAAATTAATAAAAAATAAAACTAAAGACTTCCTTTAGCCTTTTCCATTAATGGCAATACTGCTTCTACTTCTTCTTTATTCATTCTACCTAATTTAGTAAAAGAAAACTCTCCTGCAGCATTCTTATTTTCTCTAGTCACTTGTAACTTAGGTATCCCTTCATTATAAGCAAATACAGCAACAGTAACCCTACTCTTTTCAAATTCTACTGATTCCGAAAACAATTCTTTATCTAAACTTTTGTCAAAACCTGGCATTTTTTTATTCCTCCATTATAAAGTAAGATACCACCCCTTACTATATATTATTATAACCACAATTAATAATAATATTAAAACCTTTCGGATAAATTCAAGAATTTCTTCTAGTTATTTGTCTGATTTCTCATATGCTATTCTTAATCTACAAATAGGTCTCATGTCGCCATTATTATCTGGAACATTGTTACTGTGTTTCTGATAAAAACAGTCTCCTTTAATATTTGAAGGACAATAGTAATGAGTATTATCATTTATAACTGTAGATTTAGCAAATTCTCCTTTATTTTCTTTTACACATTCTTCAATTGTTTTTTCCATTTTTTTCAAAAACCAAGATTCCTTTAAAAATCTTTCTATATATCTACTGCAATATACACATTCAAACATCTAAATTAACAACATCTTTAGCGTTCTTTTCAATAAACTCTCGCCTAGGAGCTACTTCATCCCCCATTAAAACAGTAAACATTTGGTCAGCTGCCACCGCATCTTCAACATTAATCTGCTTCAAACTCCTAGTTTCAGGATCCATAGTAGTGTCCCATAATTGTCCAGGATTCATCTCCCCCAAACCCTTATATCTTTGGATTCCAACCCCATCTCCCATTTCTCCCAATACTTTCTCCTTCTCCTTATCTGAATAAACATAATTTATTTTCTTCCCTTTTTGTAACTTGTACAAAGGAGGCATCGCCACATAAACGTGTCCTCCTTCTACCAAGGGTTTCATATACCTATAAAAAAATGTTAAAAGCAAAGTCATAATATGGCTTCCATCAATATCTGCATCAGTCATAATTACTAGTTTATCGTATCTTAATTTATCCACATTAAATTCTTCTCCAACTCCTGTACCTAAGGCAGTGATCATAGTAATTATTTCTTTATTTTCCATGATTTTGTGAAGCCTTGCTTTTTCCACGTTCAAAATCTTTCCACGTAAGGGTAATATTGCCTGGAAGTTTCTACTTCTTCCTTGTTTGGCACTGTTATGAACAAAAACTCCTGAGGCTAATGCAAAATTATGGGTATTTGGAACTTCAATATCATAAACATCCATTTTTTGTTTTAGTCGAATTACTCCAATCGGTTTATGGTTATAATTTTCTACTGCTTCTTGTGCTTCTTCAATATCTCCTTCAAAAAATCGTTCTGTAAATGTATTAAAAGTTAAAAGGGTTTTATCTCCTTTTTCTCTTCTAAATTTATCATACTCTTCAACATTGATTTTTTTATTTTTATCATAAATATCTCTTAATGCTTTTATCGTCTTCTTAAAATAAGTCTTATTGTATGCCTCTTTTCTCCTCTTTCTAAACTCTGGAGTCCATTGTTCTTTGGTTTTTTCACTTCTCCATTTCAACAATTCTTCATCGTTCCACTGTTGTTTAGAATTTATTGAGAGCTTTTCCCTACATCCAAGATTTTCTTTAAAGAATTTTCTAATACGTTCAGCTTGATTTTTTCTATTTTCATTGTTACTCCAATATTCTTCTTGAGATTTCTTAAGACGTTCATTGTTTGTTTTCCTGTATTCCTCATTACCATTATAAAAATCAAGAAATTTCTGTTTCATATATTCTTTATATTTTGGATTTGCCCACTGTTTCTTAGCTTGTTCGCTAAGTAATTTTTTTGTTTGTGGTTGCTTCATCCGTTTACTCATCATTTCCCTAAAACCCTTAGTTTGTTTAAGTTGTCTACATTTCTCAATAGTTTCTTTTGTGTGGAGAGTCTTAATAACATGTTCTCTATGAAGCTGTAAATGTTTCTCTTTAGTCAATCTGGTAAGATTGGTTGGAGAATTATTCAACTTGTTAAAATCAAAATGGTGTCTATGTACTCCCTTGTTTCCAGAATACACCCCATTATCAATATTCCATTTATCTGCTAAAAGATGAGTGAATATCCATCTACGTTCTAGGTTATCATAAATCAATTCATATCCTGCGATAGTGATTCTTTTTCCTATTTTAGAAAGTTGTCTTTTGATTGGCATCAAAGACGTCAACTTAGAAAGATTTCTTGCTTCAACATAATGCCCTTCTCTGCCCATGAATTTATGGTCAGGAGTACAAATAATTTCTTCATCATTATCTAAGATTACTTTAACAACTTCAACATTTCTCTTGGTAATCCTCGGATTTTTAATTTCTTCAATCCCGACCCTTCCATCATCTTTTATAGTGTAACAAAAGTTTCTTTTACCTTTCTTATCTTCATCAACTAACTCCTTAAAGGACAAATTCCGTCCATCAACTAAGGCTACTTTCGTATCACCAGAAAAACATCCGCCCGCAGAATCTCCCTCTACTAAAAATAGTTCGCATTTCTTAGGATCCTTATTTGAACAATCTGCAAGCTTTCCTGGCAAACCTGCTCCATCTAATGCCCCTTTTCTCCTAGTTAATTCTCTCGCCTTACGAGCCGCTTCTCTAGCTCTAGCAGCATCTAAACTCTTTCCCACAATCATTTTTACTGTTTGTGGATTTTCACCAAAATGAATTCCCAAATTTTCATTAACAAGTGAACTGACTATTCCAAAAATTTCACTATTACCTAATTTTGTTTTAGTTTGTCCTTCAAATTGAGGTTCAGGAACTTTTACAGAAATAACTGCGGTTAATCCTTCCTTAACATCTTCTCCAGATAATTTAACGTCACTTTTAGCATTAACAGATTTAACAAAAGTATTCAACACCCTAGTAAGGGCAGTCTTAAATCCAGACAAGTGTGTTCCTCCCTCAATAGTATTAATATTATTTGCAAAAGAAAATACATTCTCTTGATAACCAGAATTATACCTCAAAGCAACTTCAACCATAACATCATTCTTTTCTTTCTCAAAATAAATTACTCCATGTAATGGATTCTTATTCTTATCAACATATTCAACAAATTCTTTTATTCCACCTTCATACTTAAACACATCTTTTTTTACACTTTCTACATTTTCGGATTGGTTTTTAATATTGTCTTCTCTTTCGTCTGTTAAAGAGATCTCAATCCCTTTATTCAAAAAAGCTAACTCTCTTAATCGTTTGGCTAAAACATCATAACGAAAAACAGTTTCAGAGAAAATCCCTCCATCTGGCATAAATTTAATCTCAGTTCCTCGTTCTTCTGTGTCACCAATAACTTCTAATTCTCCCAAAGGTTTACCTTTGGAATATTTCTGATAATAAATTTTTCCATTTCTTTTAACATAAACCTCTAATCCAATAGATAAGGCATTAACTACAGATAATCCAACCCCATGTAATCCTCCAGAAACCTTGTAAGAAGACTTATCAAACTTTCCTCCTGCATGTAATTTTGTTAACGCTACCTGGACTGCTGGCATTCCTAATCCTGGATGAATATCCACTGGAATTCCTCTCCCATCATCTTTTACAGAAACAGAACCATCAACATGAATAATGATTTTAATCTTACTACAATGACCAGCAAGAGCTTCATCTACAGAATTATCAACAATTTCATAAACTAAGTGGTGGAGACCCCTTACAGAAGTGTCTCCGATATACATCCCTGGCCTTTTTCTTACTGCTTCTAATCCTTCTAATACTTGAATTTGGGCAGCCTGATATTCTTCCTTCTTCTCTTGGTCTTCGACTACAGGTTGATTCTCAACCGGTTGTTTTTCATTCTGGTCTTCAGTCTGGTTTGTATCCATTTTTTAAATAAAAATAAGGAATCTATCTCCTTGATTTATCGTCGATAAACCTTAATAAATTAAAGGGTTTTTCCCTTTATAAAACTGTCGGTAAATAACTATTAACTCAGAAATTATTCCCAATATATACAAACCTGGTTAATACAATTCTTCTTTGCCATATACACAGCTTCATCTGCTCTCTTAGCCCACTCATTTATGACTTGAATTGATAGTTATTTTAAAGTTTATTAAGGTTTAAATAAGGAGTAGAGTCATATTCACCATAAACATGAATTTGGTTCCGACCTTTATCTTTAGAAGCATAAACAGCATTATCTGCTCGTTTGAACCATTCCTCGCCATTCATGATCCCTTGTTCAGTCATCGCAATTCCAATACTTGCTGAACCCACAGATAAGATTTCAGGAACATTGATATTTCTAATACTATCAAGAATTTTTTCACCTAACTGTCGAACAGTTCCTAAATCTCCCCGTACAACTAGTGCAAATTCATCTCCGCCTTGACGGTAAGGTCTAACGTCCCTACTTTCCATCCCTCTTAGCAATTCTCCCATACAATCTATAAATTTATCTCCAGCTAAATGTCCATAATTATCATTAATTGTTTTAAAATGATCAATATCAATGTTTATTAGTCCTTGAGTTTCGCCGGTAGAATAAAACCGATCCATATATCTATCCCAATCACTGTGGAATTTTCTTTGGTTATACAGTCCAGTTAATTCTTCCCTATTGGATCTTATCGTCTCAAAAACTTTACCTGCTACAACCCTTTTTGCTATGCTCCTTAGGTAAATTGCTTCTCTTTTACTCAGTTGACCATTTTTTTCAACTTCAATTTCTTTCAAATCATTTAAATCATAATTTACTACTAATAGTCCTTTAAAATCTCTTAATGCAGGATTATCTGAAAATTTAGAATAAGCAAAAGTCATCATTTTAATTGCTTCAGGATATCTTGATAGTACATACTTTAACGGATCTATTGGTCCAGTCATCAAAGAATCTACTTGAGTAACATCTGAAAAATAAGCTGGTTCTCCTTCTCTTTTAAGAATTTCTTCTAATAATTCATTATGGGCAGAAAAACTAGGTTCTTTCTCCAATAAAGCCGACGGAAAATCTGCTGCCGCTACTAATTTATATTTCTCTCCATCTTTGGCCCATATCCTTGTGACTTTATATCCTCTCTCATCCAATGAATCTAAAGCCAAAGACAAAACTTCCTTCCCACTTTTAACTAAATCAGTTTGATCCATCAAATCTTCTAGTAAATCTTCCCTAGTTCGTCTAGTCTCCCTTGGAATAGATAAATCTAAGAATTCTACCTTTGAATCTAACTCTTTTGGATCATCTGTCATTTATATTAGAAATCTATTACTCCCTTTATAAACTTTTTGTATTTCATTACTCAATAATAGTAAACAAACCAGAATTCCTAAACTTCATCAGTTCTCCATTGAGCATTAACTTCTATGTCTCCTGATTCCTCACGACGCAAATACCCTTCCCAAGCAATCATTGCTCCTTGGTCTCCAGCTAAGTCCATTGGCACCTTGTAAAACTTGGCCCCTCGTTCTTGACACATCATCTCCAACATTTCGCAAAACCGTTTGTTAGCTCCTACCCCTCCAACTAACAACAACTCTTGTTTATCATTATGGGCCATTGCTCTTTCTACAACCTCAGCCAGCATTGCAAAACAAGTTTCTTGAACAGAAAAACAAAGATCTTCTTTATTAATTCCTTTTTCTACTAGTTGCTTACATTTAGTCAATATTCCCGAAAAAGAAGTATCCATGCCTTTAACCACATAAGGCAATTCGATATACTTGCCTTTTTTGGCCAATTCTTCAATCTTAGGTCCAGCAGGAAAACCTAATCCTAACACTCGACCTAACTTATCTAACATATTTCCTAAACCAATATCTAATGTTTCTCCCATTATCCTATACTTTCCTCCTTCAGAAACAATAATCTGAGTATTTACTCCAGAAACATAAAGATAGCAAGGATTTTCTAACTTATTCCACATCTTACCAACAGAAAGATGGGCAGCACAATGATTTACTCCAATTAACCTTTTCCCTTGCTCAGAAGCCCATTTTTTAACAATATGATACCCACACCACAAAACCGGATCTATTCCCGGACCAGCAGAATAAGCAATAAAATCAACCTCTTTCCAAGAAACTTTAGCTTCTTCTAAAGCCTTAACTAAAACATCTTCAGCAACACGTTCATGATGTTCCATGACTTCATCAGGAACCATCCCTATATCTTTAGAGCTATATCTCTCAAAAACATTAGCAAGTACTTTTCCTTCAGTTCTAGCTTTGCTGGAACCTTGGGGAACTCGTTCCCCATTGGAATCTACAATACCCACTCCAAACGTATGTGCAGTTGATTCTACTCCTAAGATTATCATAAAAGAACTAATTTCAATGTATATTTAAAAGATTATTGGGGGAAACGTTATGTATTTCACATCTGGTCTGTTAAGTTCAATCATACGACTACGCTAACACTTCATCCAAATTTTTTCTAAAAATAAAGAAACGATTTAAAGCTATTTTATTCTTCTAAACAAATCATTTCACCTGAGTCACAACAATATTCTGGAATACTTGAACAAAGTTGAGTACATTCGGTAGCAACTAAACCTTCACAGCAATCCTTCTCGTCTGGAGGTACAATGTATCCTTCAAATCCAATACAATTCAAAGTTGGTTCGGGTAATGAATCGTCTTTGATTTCAATCTGATATATTTTAGCGTCATCCCACATTTCACTAGTCCGATACCAGTTCCATAAATATCCTCCATACTCATTGTCTGCTGGCTGCCAAGCCATTGCCCAAGGCCCTACTGCGGCCCTGTAAATTTCACCAACAATCTGTCCCTTTTTATTCACCTTAACAATGCCTTTTCCTCCTTCAGTCCAAAAATAACTTCCATCCCAAGTTAATCCGGATCCTCCGGACTCAAAGTTGATTATTTCCAAAACATTCCCTTCAAAATCAATTTTGTAAAGCTTTGGCTCAGTCCAACTTTTAAGATAAAGATATTCGCCATCCCAAACAATGCTTGAAGCTCCAGCTCCTCCTTTCATTTCTGGAATTGAAAAAGTAGAAACAATTTCTTTTGTATTTGGATTAACTTGAAAAACCACTTTATTAGTAAAGTCGTTAACCCACAAATAAGTCCCATCAAAAGCTATGCCTCTAGCACTAGAAAGTTCAGGAATAAGAATACTATCAATAACTTCTCCAGTATTGGAGTTTATTTTCTTAATGTCTTCATTTGCATTGCCAGTCCAAAGGTAACCATCGACCCAAACCAAAGACCAACCAAACCCTAGGCCCGTTCCAATTTTTTTAAGGACTTTTCTGGTTTCATCTTCTTCATCGTAAATGTATAAGAATTTATCTCCAGGTTCTCCAGGAATGTATCCCAATACAGTATTTTTATTATCTACAAAATCCAAAATAGGCAATTCGTAATTTACTGGATTACTCATAAGATGGGGTACAAAATTTATAGGTTGCTCTGAGTGGATAGTACTATCAACTTCTTCACTATTTGTAGTTCCCCACCAATTATTAATTATATCTGCAGAATCATGGTTCCAGAAAAACAGGTTCCCTTCTTCATTATTCTCAAAAGCATTATTGTGAGCAATAAGATTACATCCTTCCTCACAAAGAAACCCTTGTTTATTATTAACAATTAAGTTATTTTCTAAGTTGGTAATGGTATTATCATGATTGCTTCCAGCATACTGAGAATTGTTTTCAATCATATTGTTTTTAATGATAACCTCACTTCCACTCATAAAAGTAATTCCTTGTTGATTATTTGAAATAAAATTGTTTTTTATTACTGCTTCTGTTGCCTCTCCGTGAATAGCAGTATGGCCATTAATAATTTTATTACTTTCTATTTCAACGCCGTAATTAAAATTCTCTAGAGCAATTCCATTGTAAGCAACACCATAAATTAAATTCTTTTCAATTAAAACTTTGGAACGTTCTAGATAAATCCCTTCACTATTAGACCACCTAATGATTGAATTAGAAACAGTTCCAAAAGAATCCCAAAAAGAGATTCCTAGTTGAGCAAATTCTACAATTACGTGCTTAAATTCATTGTTGTTTTTACTATCTCCAATTGATATTCCATTCCAATCACCATTAATAGGATCTGATGCATCAGAGGTAAACCATATCTGTTGTTCAGAAGTTCCAATTGCTTTTATTATTCCACCTTCAAATGCGCTTAATCCAACAGTATGTAAATTTTTATAATCTCTACTATGTTTAAACTTAACAATAGTTCCAGGTTTAATAGTCAAAGTAATTCCTTTTGGAACTTCAACGTTGTCAGTAACAAAAATATTTCCTTCCCAAACCTCATCTTGAGTCAACTCTCCTTCTTTCTCAATAAAAACACACTCATTAGAACAAGTCCAGCCACAATCTAAGCCCTCTTCACCAGAATTATAAATCCCATCAGAACAATGATCACCAAAACCACTAACAAAAGTTTTGATATCTTCGGGCTTAATCAAAATGATATCTGGCCCAAACTTTTGTTCAATAATGTCAGCTAAATTAAGTAATTCTTGTAAGTTAGTGTTGAGGGGTTCTTGATATTCTTCCGCTTGGTTTATTTCAACCATTCCGTAACTGATTAAAATTTTCTTTATTTGTTTGAAAACTTTCAAGACATACGATTCTCTTTCAAGAGATTCTTTCAAATAATTATATTGTGCTGGAGTAAGATGTGGTTTTGCTTGTTCAATATCATTAAGAGAAAGTTCAGTCATTTCAATGAGAGGGTCAAATCTTTGATTGACTTCTTCATCTAAGCTAGCTCCAGTTGAAACAGCAACAAAAACAGGGTCTGAAATTATTTTTTCCCAATAACCTCCTTCAGGTCTATCTGGGTCGTCAAAAATACCCCACCAAGAAATAGCACTATGAGTATTCATATTTATATAACTACTATCTTCTCCAGTTTCCATAAAATATAATTGACTAATGATATCAGATGTTCGCTTGTAAGCTGAAATAATATGTGGTGCAGCTTCTTCCCCATACTTTTTTTTAGTCCACTCCATCCAAATCTCTTCCGTATTTGCTTCAGGATTTTCTATGATTTTTGTAAATGCAAACAAATTTATTTCATTAGGTGTGTTTATTGCGTGAGTGTTAGGAATGGTTAATGTACCTAATGGTCCTTCCCAATCTTGTTTAAACGTTCCAACTCTACCAACATAACCATCTATATCTTTACTTTTTGCATAATCTATCATATCTTTAAGAAAGTCTGGATGAGGACTAGGAATCCACGATCTCCCCAAATACTGTCCATTTAAATCAAACTCAATTATTTGATTTCGATCACCATAAATTCCAGTATTGGGATGATATTCACCATATGGACAAAAATCACAATTAACGTTTTTGTTTTCTACCCAAATATTTTCATCGGCAGCTATTACACCTTCTGTTACCCACTCATCTGCGGCCCAGGTTCGAGCCCATAATTTCTTACCATATTCTTTACATACTCCATTAACAATATTCAATAGCTTTGTAACTCTTTCTGGTTTGTCCATTTCGGTTATAACTAAGTCATCATTATATATGGGGATATTAGTTTCACTAAAAGTTAATACAATTCCATCCACTTCAGGAATCGCTTGGAAAAGTTGGTGATATTTTTCTTCTAACCATTCCCACAACAAAGGATTATCTAAATCAGTTTTTCCATTGACAAAAAATTGATCTGGGAGATAACTGATTTCATGAGTCCAGATAAATAGTTCTATTCCATTTTGGTGGGCTTGGTTTATTAAATTATTAACTTGAACTTGTTTCTCTGGATTATCTAAAATGTCTTCGGTATGCCAAACCATGTTATGAGAAAGTTCTACATGATTGATATGATATTCTGGGGCCAAATCAATCATTTCGCTAAGATAATCTACATCGTCGTCGTGGAATTGCCAACCAATAATCATTTCTTTAGGAGTTTCTCCCACAATTTTGCATGCCCCATCTTCACAAACTTTTCCTTCAGAACAACTTTCAATAGTCCCTTTAACTAAATCCCTGCTACAATAATGTTCTGCTAAGTCTCCTTTTTTAGTACAGAAATCAATTTTAGTTACTGGTTTCTTATTTCCATCTCGATCTAAAATCAATCCTTTAGTAATCCCTTTTTCTTCCAGATTAATTCCACCATCAGTATCTGAACATTTCTCTTGGTAAGCCTTAGGGGATTGTCTAGCTGCTTCACCAACCAAATCACAAGCAGTTAAAGAAATAAATAAAACAATTAACAAAACAACAATCAAACTCTTTTTCATATTAAAAATTAAATAATTGTATTATATAAACTTACCTCAAGAAAACTGTTCCAATTCTTTCATGATCTTTTTAGTATTCACCAAATAAAAATTATCATAGGGTGGACCATTCCCACACTCTTCAGCAATATCACATTTCTTGTTCTGAGCTTTCATCACACTATTAAAAGTAGGCCGGACATATTCAGCACATCCTGTTCCGCAATCTCCGCCACACCCCAAATAATACCCAATCTTTCCCTCAACCAAGTTCCCCCATTTCTCTGTAGCAGATCCCATATCCTTCTGGCAATTTTCTCCCAATTGAAACTCATGATAAAATTCTTCAAAACCATGAGGGTCATCTTTTTTCTCGATATAATTGTAATATTCATCCGCCAACCCCCCAATACCATGTCCCAATTCATGAGTCACTAACCTTCCAGTATACTTCTCCCCTTTCAAACTAATCCTACAAGGCCCAGGCATCCCCATCATACAATTAGCCCGATAGCTTTGATCTTTAGACAATACTACCAAATAATCAAACCATGGGCACTGGTTAGAAACTTTCACCACATCTTTAAACTTAGGCATATTCCCCCAAGCAGGATTGTAGGGATCCTTGCCATAACTAATCTCTCCTTTAGAATCTAAATACCAAATGTTAAATTTCTTCTTATGGCTTTTGAAAGGCTCTTCAGAAAATAACCCTTCGTTTACAGTTCCTTTATTTTCCCCACCATAATCTATAACTTCCAAAACAATCTTTTTAATCTCTTCTTCATTAGTGTAGCCATCAGCAATGAAAACTATGTCTGCCTTCTCTTCAATCTCTCCATTTTCAATCAAAATCTTACAAGCGTCTTCTTCTTTTAAAACAATATCTTCACATCCATAATTAAACCCAATCTCAAATCCACTTAGATCTACGCCCACATTCACATCAATAAACCAATCCACATACCAAGGAAGATCCATATTTTTCTTGATCTCTTTTCTTAATATTTCTGCAGCCTTATCTTTATTTTCTAAAGTCAATTGATTCTCTCCAAAACATTTAATCTTGGGGGAAGCACAACCCATATCTTCTACTTTAACACAAATCGTCACTTCTTCAAACATCTTATCAGCTTCTTCTTGTGCATAATCTTCAACAAAAAACAACCAACTATCTACATTCACATCAATAAATTTATCCTTTTCTTCTTCAATCCAACCTTCTCCCTTCGCCGCACAATTTATCTTACTTAAAGAATAAAAAACATCTTGGGTTTTACACTTCTTTCCTTCTAAACTAATCAATGAACTACAGCTACCATCTTCTTGACAATCTAATCCAGGCATACATCCAACAAACTTACAATCAACTTTTTCTTCCTTAACTTCTTCAATAACTTCTTCCACAGATTCGCACTTAGGTTCAGCATCTTCTACAACACACACCTCAAAACAATCTTTTTGCTCACAATTACATCCTAATTCATCAACCACCTTAGATATTGAGCCCCAACAACTATCAACATAGTTAGGTACTCCATCTAGATCCTCATCCTTAAATCCACTACCAGAAAACCCTTCAACAACATTTGAAACCATCTCTACATTCTTCAAAGCGAATTGCATTTTTAATGGCATCTTACCTATTTGGGTAGGGGCTCCATCCACCAAAGTTAAAGAGTACTCCTTAGTTTTAGAGTTAGATTCAAGATAAACTCCCTTCATCTCCTCATCTGTTAAATACTCTTTTACGCCTTGATTAAAATCAAAAGGTTGTTCTTCTTTAATATCTTTCAATAACTCTTCAGCGATTTCATAAAGTTTTCCTAATTCGGTATTCACTTCACTCTTAAATACATCAAATTCTTTCACTTGCCCTTTTTGTCCTACAACTACTGGCCACTTTACCTCAAACTCCACTTGGTGAGGTTGTATGGTTGTAAAAACTTCTACCTTCTTACCACCCAACCCTAATTCTGCATAATTCACCTCCTTACCTTCTTCTTCAAATTTCTTAAACCCATCAATACAATCTTTTAATTCCACTAAAATATAATTTCCCAACACATTTTCCATCTCTTCCTTACTCCTTAAACCTATTTCTTCTCCATCTAAAACATAAGGTAACTTCACCTCATCTCCATAATAAAACCCATAGAACTCTTCACCATTTCCAGCTTCATCATAATCTCCGCTACCCTCAACGGCCAAATATCCTCCATTACTAGCCAAAAGTTTAATCCCTTTTTCTCCTGTTTGTTTAATGCACTCTTCCACATAATCTTGTAAAGGGTCTTTGATAATTTCTTTAACCACGATCTCCTGCACCTGCCCCCTATTATCTTTAATTAACACTTCTTTAAAAGTTAATAATAGCCCTGCCCCCAATAATAAAATTATCCCCAAAATAATAAAAATAGTCAACTGCCCTTTTTTCATCTAAAAAAGAAAGAAATTAAATTATATATAAGTTTCTAAATAAAAGAATTTTAAATTTACTTACTACTTGCAGCCTGTCTTTCTAAATCTCTCTTTTTAGAGATCGCACTGCTTCTAGCACTTGATTGAGATGCAGCAATTATTTCATTAGCTAAAGTATCTTCAATCTTTACTTTTTTATTAAAACTCTTCATGTGCGCACCTTGAGCCATATGTCTAAGAACCAAATCAACTCTCCTTTGCGGTGCAACTTCTACAGCCTTAGGATATCTTGCTCCACCATACTCAATTGCAATAACTTCTTCCCTTGGAGCTCCTGCTTCAACAGCTCTAACAAAAACTGCCACTGGATTTTCTTTAGTTTTACTTTCAATAATCTCAAAAGCCTTTTTAACAATTGATAAAGCATTATTTTTCTTTCCAGTAATATGGCCAGAAGAAATAGTATGTTTTTTTCCTTTGTGACCGGTGGTCATTAATTTACTCACTAACCGTTCTACAATAAAAGTATTAGATTTGTGAAATCTTGCCCCAGCATATCTTGCTCCAGTCTTAGGCAAAATCTTTGGAGATAATGTAATATAGGCTGCTACTCCCGGGTCTTGAACAGTAATCCCTTCAACGTCCCATTTATTAAACAGTTTAATCTCCATTTTATTTATCTCCTTGCCTTCTCTAATTTACCTTTTAACAAAGCACCAAGACTTTGATCATTAACTTTGAGAACTTGCCATCTGATTCCAGGAAGGTCTCCCTTAGAACGACCCATCTTTCCACCAATACATTCGACTATAACTTCATCGTGCTCTTCAACTAACTTTTGTGCCCCATCGCCAGGCAAGAATGCAGAAATTTGTTTACCATTTTTAACTAATTGAACCCTAACACATTTTCTCATTGCAGAGTTAGGTTGCTTAGCTTCTATTTGAATTTTTTCTAATACAATTGCTTTCGCTTGAGAAGCTGCTGCTAAAGGATCTATCTTCTTCTTAATCTGGACAGTGACCTTTTTTTGCTTAAAGTCCTTCCTTCTTTTCATTAATTTCTTTGCTGATCCTAATCCTTTTGATTTATTTGCCATTCTTACTCCTGAAACCACAGTTCATTTATAAATATTTCTAACTCTAACTATTATAATCAAACAACCTTCACTTCTACATTAAAAAATCTCTTCACAGTCCTATTCAACAAATCTAAATTACTCCTACTTCTACCAATTAATAATCCTTTTACTCGTCGATCTTCGCAGATTATTTCAACAGATCCTTCTTTTTCTACAATATCATCAACCTTAAATGGATGAATTGCATTTTTAACAAATTTGACTACGGACTCATCAAATTCAATAAATTTAATTTTTTTATTAATTGTGTTTTGTATTTTCTTAATGGTTTCTCCACCCTTACCAATTGCTTTTCCAATATCTCCTTTAGCCACAACACAATAGAAATTATCCTCTTCTTTGAAACAATCTTTAATTCTTGCCTTAGTCAATCTACTCAGTAAATTAATTATACCCATCATTTCTTGATCATAGACTACTTTATTCATCCCTTTTTAACTCCTAACACAGAAATAAAGAAATGCTTCTTACAAACTGATCCCAACTCTTCATTATCAAAAGTTAGTTCTACCACTGGAACACTTACCAATTCTGCGTAATGTTCTAAATCTAGTTTAATATCTTCTGGACAGTTATTAGCAACATAAATCTTTCCTAAAATCCCTTCTTTTAATCTTTTGATAGTTGAATCTTTACCAAAAACTAATTTTCCGTCTTGTAATTCTTTTCTTAACTCAGCAAGTTCTTGAGTAGTTTCTTTTTTCTTAGCCATTCTTAATACACCTTCATTATTTCATCTTTGTAACTAATCCAGGTAATCCTGTTCCTAAAGGAATTGGTTGATTTAACATAACGTTCTCAACCACTGAAGTTAACCGGTCTCTTTCTCCAACCAAAGAAGCATCAACAATATGTTTTAATGGTGTTTCGAAAGATGCCCTTGCCATTACTGAAGTTTTTTCTGAAACAACTCCATATCTGGTTACTCCTTTTACAACTCCTCCCACACACATAATATCTGCAACTAACATTAAATGTCGGGCATCAATGTTTAATCCTTGAGATTCAACTACTTTTGATACCTCTTCCATTATTGCTTGACGAGCTGCTTCTATTCCCAATACTGCTTCAATTTCATTTATGTTATTAGTACTTATTTTTTCTGCATCGACCTCAGGTAACTCCAAAATTTCTTTTAAATTTGATCCTGCAGTTAATACTACATACTCTTCTCCTCGTTTTACTGGTAAAACCTGATGGATTCCTTTAATTCCTTTAATTTTAATTAATTTAATTTTTTCCTTGATACCATAAACTTCTTTGATCTCATCTGATTTGCCTTTATAGGTAAGGGTTATTTCATCTCCTTCAACAGTTAAATTAAAACTCTTGGTTTTAGCTTTAACTAACTTAGCTACTTCTTCGGTCTTCAAATTAAGACTTTCCAAAGAATCTTTACTTAATATAAGTTTCAACGTTTGCTCTAATAAATTAACGGAGAATTCAGAGACAATTTCTCCTACTTTTGTTTCTTTTATTTGAGCAGCGAAATTTTTTATTTTATCAATATTTTTATTATGTGGACTCTTCAAATGAATTTCCATCATTGGAGTTTTAATTGCTCTACGAGAATCAAAAATCTCAATTAATCTGGGCAAACCAGTGGTAACTTGTACTTCTGCAACCCCTGCTAAGTGGAAGGTATTAAGAGTCATCTGCGTACCTGGTTCTCCGATAGATTCTGCACTCACAATCCCTACTCCTTCTCCAGAATGGATCTTAGCATTTTCATAAATACCATGAATTTCTTCCAGGATTTTAGTCAATTTTGCTTTAGTAACATTAGTAGGTACATGCTCTTTTATTTCAGTAATAATTTTAGGTGGAAGTTTACTTTTGTACCCGTCAATAAATTCTTCGTGTTCTTTTTTCATTTTCTACCCAATAGTTTGAATTATTTTTTTAACGTCAATAATTCCGTTTTCTGTTTTAGTAACATCCAATCCATCTTCTCCATAAGAGAACTGAACAATTTTACCACTAGCATCTCTTACAGTTCCATCATATTCTACTTTTAGATCTTGCATGGCATTAGATAATCGTCTATAAAGATAACCCGATTTTGGAGTTCTCAACGCAGTATCCATTAAAGCGTCTCTTCCAGTCATTGCTCCAAAGAAAAATTCTGCTGGATCTAAGCCACTTCTAAAACTATTTCCAATAAATCCTCTAGCTCTAGTTCCAATATCTCCTTTTTTAAAGTATGACATAGTTCTTCCAATAAAACCGTGACTAATTCTGTTTCCTCTTAAAGCTTGCTGTCCTACTAACGCACCCATCTGAGCAATATTAAGAATATTACCTCTAGCTCCACTGTTAGCCATAGTTAAAATTCCACTTTCTTTGGCTTCAGTCATTGCTAAATTTCCGCCTTCATTTCTAGCTCTATTCAAAACTTCTAAAATCTTTAATTCTAAGGTTTCTTCTAAACCTCTCCCAGGTAAAGCTTCTAATTTACCTTCGTGATAATCTTCAATAAATTTCTTAACTTGAGCTAATGAATTATCGATGGCCGCTTTAATTTTACTACTTATCTCTTCAGGCAAATCTAAATCTCCAAGACCTACTGAAAATCCTCGCTTAGCCAAAACATGAATTCCTAATTTAGATGAGAAATCAACAAAATCTGAGGTACGTTTTGGGCCATATTTTTCAAAAATATTCCTTAATAATAACCCACTTTCTTGTCCCAAGTTAGATTTGTCCATGTATCCACTTTTTAATTCACCATTAACAATTTTTACTTCATTTCCACTTTTATCTTTTCCAATAAAATTAAAGTCTTTAGGTAAAATTACTGAAAATACTTCTCTTCCAGTTACTTTATCTCGTTTAGGTAATCTTGAAAACTCATTTATTCCACAAGCAAACAATAAATCAATAGCTTCTATTCTGGTTAAAACAAGTTCTTTGGTTAATAGATAATTTCCAGTAATTGAATCATGAATACATCCTACAACACTCAAACCATATCTTGGACTGATTAACTGGGTCTGAACTAACATCAGAATTTCAGCTTCTGCTCTTGCTTCTTCAGTTTGAGGGATATGTAAATTCATCTCATCTCCATCAAAGTCTGCATTATAAGGGTGACAAACTGCTGGATTTAAACGTAATGTTTTTCCTGGCAAAACCTTAACTTGATGACACATCATACTCATTCTGTGCAAAGAAGGTTGTCTGTTAAACAAAGCAACATCTCCATCAATAAGATGTCTTTCTACAACAAAACCAGGAGCTAATTCTTCTAAAATCTCTTCCTTGGTTTCTTCAGTAATAGTTTTTCTTCGTCCGTCTGGACGGATTACATAATTCGCTCCAGGATATTTCTTTGGACCATTCTCAATAAATTTCTTGAAATATTCCATGTTCCCTTCAGTAATTCTCTCAGGCACAGTTAAATTTGTTGCCATCACCATCGGAACTCCAACTTCATTCAATTGAATCATTGGATCTGGAGAAATAACTGTCCTAGCACTAAAGTTTGTCCTTTTTCCTGCAAGATTATGTCTAATTCTTCCTTCTTTACTTTTAATTCTCTCTGTCAAAGTTTTCAGAACCTGTCCACCTCTATGTCTTGCTGGAGGAATTTGTGGAACTGAGTTATTAAAATATGAAGTGGCATGATATTGCAATAAGTCCCATAAATCTTCAATAATAATTTCTGGAGCTCCTGCATTTATATTTTCAAATAATCTTTGATTGATTCTTACTACATCTCCCAATTTATGGGTTAAATCGTCTTCACTTCTTTCTCCACTTTCCAAGGTGATACTAGGCCTTAGAGTTACTGGAGGTATTGGTAAAACTGTTAACACCATCCATTCTGGACGAATTGCTATAGCATTAAATCCGAATACAACCAGATCATCATCTGGAATCTTTTCTAATCTTGCTCTTACTTCAATTGGACTTAATTTGTTTTCTCCTTCGTGATAAGTATATGGTTTTTCTAATTTGAAATTTTCTTGTTTCTTATTACAATGAGGACATTTATCTTTAATTTTAAATTTCGCTACTAACGCTTTAACTTTTTTCCTTCTTGCTTCTAATCCTTCTTCTGCAGTTACTTTATCCAACATCCCTACATATTTATTGATTTTATCATCGGGAATTAATACTCTCCCACAGAATCTACAACTTGATTTTAGTAAATCGAGAATTTGTCTAACAAAATTAATGTGGATGACCGGTCGAGCCAAAGAAATATAACCAAAATGACCTGGACACTCCTTTAATTTTCCACCGCAAGTTTTACATCGTAACCCGGGATCAATAACTCCCAATCTAATATCCATTAATCCACCATCAACTGGATAACCTTCTTTATCATAAAGTTCTGGAGTAACTACTTTAGCTGCAGCTGAATCTACCATTCGTTTCGGAGAAATTACTCCAAAAACAATGCTGCTAACTTTTTTATGAATATGTTCTTGTCCTTCCATTTTTATTTAGTATTTATTCTCCAATTCTAATTTAGGATAAAATCCAAAACACCTGAATTCATCTAATAATAATTTGAATGCATAACTTAACTCAATGTAATTGATTTCTACGTCATCTCCACACATCAAACAAACCCTTCTGTTCTTGTACTTGTCATCGTAACCAATTAATCCACAATTTTCGCATACTGGAACTACGGTTCTATCTGAGTCAAATCTTTCTTTTAATAATAAACTAGCACCATGGGCTACGAAAGTATCTTTCTCCATCTCTCCCAATCTTAATCCACCTTCTTTGGCCTTACCTTCAGTTGGTTGCCTGGTTAATAATTGAATTGGACCTCTTGCTCGAGAATGGATTTTATTAGCAACCATATGTCTTAGTTTTAGATAATACATGTTTCCCACATAAATCTTAGCCAACATCTGCTTACCAGTTCTACCATCATAGAAAACCTCAGTCCCATCATTTCTAAATCCTAAATTAAGTAATTCTTCTCTTAAATCTACTTCTTTATCTCCTTCAAACAAAGTAGCATCAATTGACCTACCTGTTAAAGCTCCTACTTTCCCACCTATCAATTCTATCAAATGAGAAACTGTCATTCTTGAAGGAATACCATGAGGAGTGAAAATTAGATCAGGAATAATTCCAGAAGAAGAAAACGGAAGATCTGCTTGAGGAACTAAAATTCCTACAACTCCTTTTTGCCCGTGTCTAGAAGTAAACTTATCGCCTACTTCAGGAACTCTTTGTTCTCTTAATCTAACTTGAATTAATTTATTACCTTCTTCATTTTCACTTAATAATACAAAGTCTACTACTCCCGATTCACCGTGCTTTAAGACAATTGAACTTTCTCTTCTTGTTGCTGCAGATAAATTGTATTCATCTAAACTACTCAAGAAACGAGGAGGTGAAGTCTTACCTACAATTACATTTCCTTCCCTAACTTCTGCCTCAGGATAAATTATTCCGTCGCCTTCTAAAAACTTATAATCTTTTTCTGTACGATAACCTTTTACATCTTTATCTGGAATTCCAAGTTCATCCATTAAACCACCCGAATATCTTAATTCTTGAGTTTGTGTTGGACGATAATATGTGCTTCTTGCCAATCCTCTTTCTATAGAAGCTTTATTCAAAATAACTCCGTCTTCCATGTTATAACCATCATAACTCATCACCGCAACCACTACATTTTGACCTGCAGGGAAATTTTGGTAATCAGAAACATCATAAATCTTTGTTTTAACAATTGGAGTTTGAGGATAATGCAATAAACTAACATCCATATCCATTCTTAAGAAATAATTAGCGGCATAAAAACCCAAAGATTGTTTTTGGTTTTTACTTCCAATAATCAATCTTGAACTTTGGTTATAATGGCCGAATGGCACTAAAGAAGTAGCGAAACCACAAATACTTCCCTTAGTAATTTCCATATGAGTGTGATTTTCAGTCAATTCAGCTTCTTCATATCCAACCAAAGAATTTTCTTCTTCACCTGCATCCAAGTATTCAATTACTCCTTGCCTAACAAGATCAGACCAACTTATTTCTCCATCCTCTAACTGTTTAAGATGTCTTTCTGTCAAAAGGGATTTTCCCTCTTTTACAATTATTAAAGGTCTTTGTGCTCTTCCAGCAGAAGAATTCACATAGACTTCATTAACTAAAGGATTATAAAAAATATTAACTCGTTCTGAGATTAAACCTTTTCTTCTTTGATCTTTAAAATCTTCTGTGAATACTTTCCCGTCTTCAACAGTCCCTGTAAATTTATTATTAAGATAGATTTCAGTCATTTTTATGCTTCGGTTAACCCCAATCCTTTTATTTTCTCTAAAACTTTTTCTTCGTCTTCTTCCTGAGATATTGAACACAACAAAGCTAAATTTTTCCTCAAACCAATGTTGGTACCTTCCGGAGTTTCTATGGGGCAAAGTCTTCCAATATGAGTACAATGTAAAGCTCTAGCATCAAAGTTTTCTTGTGCACTTGATAATGGACTAACTACTCTTTGTAAATGAGATAAAGTTGCCAAGAAATTTGATCGATCCATTCTTTGAGAAACCCCTTGTCTTGAACCAACCCATTCACCAGTTGCCATACTACTATAAATTCTTTGAGTCAAAAGTTTCTCTCTAATAATTACTCTTATCGAGGGCAGTTTCCCTCTTTTAATTATTCTCTGAAAATTATAAAGAATATCTCCAACTAAAACTTTAAAGTTTACCCGGAATAAATCCATTAATAAGTCTCCACTTAATCTTAACCTTTTATTCATATAATGATCTTTATCATCTGGCCCTCTTTTTCCATTAGTAACATCAATTAACCGTTTAACCATTTTACTTAAATTCTTGGCCTTGATTAATCTACCATCTGGATCAATACTAATCTGGGGAAGTAAATACCTATCTAAAACTTCTTGAATTCTTTCTACTCTAATCTCTCTTGCTTGAGTGATTCCTGATTTCTTAGCAACATAATCTAAAGCATCTTCTTGAGTTTTAATATCTACAAATTCGAATAAATTCAACAAAATCTCGTCGTACATTTCTTCAGAAGAAATTGCTTTCATGATATCTTCATCAGTAGTTAGACCCAAAGCTTTCAATATTGGAATTAGTGGAACTCCCTTAACTCTTGTAAAAGTCAAGTAGAACAAACCATCTTTTTGTTTTTCTAATTGGTGAGGAATCTTAAATGAACCTCTAGCAGAAAAAATTCTTCCAGATGGATTCTTCCCTGTAATGTCAACTATAAAATTATTTGACGCTAAATCTTCAACAGTTACAATTGTTTTTTCAGTTCCATTGATTATAAAATATCCTCCCGGATCAAAAGGATCTTCACCATTTTTAATTAATTCTTCTTTGTTCAATCCATCTAAATGGCAATGTTTACTTTTTAACATGATTGGAATTTTTCCTATTGCTGTAACAAAAGCTTCTCTTTGTACATCATTAATATACGTGCTGATTTCTAAAAGAATTGGCGCAGAATAAGATAACTTTCTTAATCTTGCTTCTGTAGGGAAAATATTTCTTCTACTTCCATCTGCTTCAGTAATTTCAGGTTTACCTACTTTAATTTTACCAAATTGAATTTTAAACTTTTCAATATTATGAGGAATAATTGTTGGTTCTGCTTCTTTGTTCTCACTAACAACTTCTTGTAAACCAAATTCAATAAATTTATTGAAAGAACGAATATTACTCTCTACAAACTTCTGCTCTTCAAAGTATTTCCTAACTAATATATATTTATCCATTAATAACGCTCCGATAATAAACAGTTTCTCCCGCAGTTATACTATGGCGAGTAACTTTAATAATATCTGCTTCATTAGCATCTAATCCTTCTAAAGCCACATCATTAATCAGAATTTTTGGGAGTTCTTTGACAGTAATCCCATAATCTTCAAGAAGTTTTGCTTTTTCTTTATCACTCAGTTTTGAGTGCTTAGGTACCAATCGATGTTTGTTTGGGTTAAAAGTCATTTTGGTTATTATGAGTGGGCCGGACGAGATTCGAACTCGCGACCACTTGATGCCTTTGTTCGCTTGAACTTTCTTGAACTTAAAAGTCAAGCGCTCTACCAGGCTGAGCTACCGGCCCATATATATATGGACGCCCTGGCCGGGATTCGAACCCGGGTCGATGCCTTTCTTTAAACTTCCCCGAAGGATTTCTTTTGAAACTTTCCGTAAAAGTTTCCGACAGGGCATCATGCTAGGCCGAACTACACTACCAGGGCACGTCAGTTTTCTTTTTTCCGCTGGTGTGAAACCACCTTACTTTTATTTCTTTCGCTTATGCAGTCCTAAATCTAGATTCAAAAATGATTGAAAACTAATTTTTAGAACTGTTATTGGCCATGTTTACCCAAAAAGCACTAATTTATTTATAAAGGTTTCTAAAAAAAGAGGCATATTTGTCGGAAATTAAAAAATATCCCCCCACCCGGATTTTCTTGAAACCGGAATATTCAAAAAATGAACTCTCCGAATTCTCTTTGAACCGGGGATCTCTCCGTCACCACTGGTCGTTTTTCATCTCTGGCCCTTAGGACTCAATCGAACGACTTCTACAGCGGAGCGTTCTAGCCACTAAACTATGGGGGGAACAAAACAATAGAATCGGCCTCATTTATAAAACTTTTTCTCCTGCAGACTTTAATTCCTAAACAAAACAATTTTAAACTCCAAAATATTTCTTAGACTATCATTAAAGAGGTGATATAATGGCAATAAAAAAAAACGTGAGAAATGAAAATCTCTTAGGTAGTTGGTCTTTCTTAGTTGGACTTATCCTCGCTATTCTTTTAGGGTTAGGAATTAGTGCATTAGAACCATACCAGGGGACTCTGCTTTGGGTAGTTTTTCTATTGGGTGTAGTCGTAGGATTACTCAACATTACTGGTCAAGAAGTTGGAGCTTTCTTAACTAGTGGGACAGTTTTAGTATTAGTATCTTTCTTGGGTCTCCAAGTAGGAATCTTTGAATCTGTCGCTCCAGCAATCTATGGAATTTTGTTAGGAATCTTAACCTTATTTGTTCCTGCAACAATTATCGTTGCTTTAAGGTCTGTATTCGTACTAGCAAAAAAGTAATTTTATTTTTTCTTTTTTTTATTTTTCAAATATTATATTATTAAGAGCATTACAGATACTCTTTTATTTTTTCTAGGTCACCAGGAAATAATTTTATTTCTGAAAATTGTCCTTTTAATACAAGGGTAGTACCTTCCAGTTTTACTGGTTCTTCGATTTGGGAAGTTTTCAATTCAAAATCTTCAATCTTCTCTACAGAAATATCCTCTGGTCGCTCAGCAACAACTAAAACTTGATCATCTTTTTTTATCTCTAATCTTGGCATGATTAATCACCTCAAAACAAATAGTTTTTTAAGATTTAAATAATTATGTGTCTTCAAGTATTTAAAATTAAATTTTGTTTATATCTCCTATTTTTCAAAAACTTTATTAATCCCCTTCGTTTCTAACTAAAAATACGCGGGAGTAGTATAGTGGTTAGTATACGGCGTTGCCAACGCTGTGACCTGGGTTCAAATCCCAGCTCTCGCATTTCATTTTTTCTTCATTTTATTTTCGTCCCATCTTTCAGACGATATTAATTTACCTTTAACATAATTTAGTCTAGACTTTGGCTGACCATCATTATACCAAGATTGAGATAAACCCTGTTCTTCACCTTTTACAAATTTTCCTTCATACCACAACTGACCATTTTCATGCCACCATTGACAGAGACCATGTTGGTCGCCACCAAAGTAATTTATTTTAGACTTTGGCTGACCATTAAGGTGATATCTAGTTTTTGTTTCTAAGTTTTCAAATTCCTCCCATGTTTCAAGACCCATTTTAGCACGGGCTTCATTGATAGGAAATGACTCCACCATATTTTCCAATTCGCTCTTAACTAAGTGTAAAGTCTCCCGACCTACAGATTTTAAATCATATCTTCCATTATACAATTTATCTTCTTTAGAATCATAAGAAACCACATTTAATA
Source organism: Candidatus Woesearchaeota archaeon (assembly GCA_018657845.1). Lineage (GTDB taxonomy): Archaea > Nanobdellota > Nanobdellia > Woesearchaeales > GW2011-AR9 > JABHWJ01. The sequence continues at coordinate 25,327 of JABHWJ010000029.1, forward strand.
GTTTACTAACTAAATCTTTAGCTGCTTGTTCATCAGTTCTAACATTTACCCAACTAGCATTAGAATTATCCCACTTATCTTTCTCTACAGTAGTTCGAACAATCTCTTCATTGTCACGCTGATATTTTTTATCACACCCATAAACAACAAGACCAATCCCGCGACTACTTCCAACATTTGCAATCCAATCTCCAGACCAATTAAGTCGGTAACCATTCTCTACAAAATGGTCAGCCTCAGCAGCATCCCAAATTGGATTATGATTCCAACCATATATGTAAAAATTTTTCATTTTTCGTCTCCCCCAAATAACTGGGAAATACTTCACATACAAAATACCTATAAATCTTTGTAGAAGAAATTTCTTCAACAATAACAAAAGATTTATAAAAATTCATGATTTTTTAAAATCCATGGAAGTTTCCATCAAAGAATTAGAACAACTTGGCTTCACTGTGAATGAAGCTAAGACTTATCTTCACTTAATTAAACTCGGTCCTTCCTTGGCTGGGACCATTGCTAAAAAAGCTAACCTAGATAGATCTAGCACTTACAATGCCCTAAACTCTCTTGTTAACAAAGGAATCATCTCTACTGCCCATGAAAACAAAAGAACCACCTATATTCCTAGTGATCCAAAGAAAATCATTGATTACTTCAAGGAAAAAGAAGAAATTGCCAAAAGATTTCTTCCTTCTCTTAAAGAACAGTTCCAATTTCAAGAAGGTAAGAAAAAGATTCAACTATTTCAAGGCCGCCAAGGAATCAAAACTGTTTTTCAAGATATTCTTGACTCTTGTGATAAGGATAAAGAATGCTTGGTCTTAGGTTCAGAAGGACAATTCAAGAAAGCCTTCCCTTATTATGCTCCAGTTTACAGAAAAAAGAAAGAAGAGAAGAAATTCAAAACCAAAATGCTCATTAGAGAAGGTAGGGAAAAAACCGGTCGTGGCAAGTATACTCAATA
>JABHWJ010000030.1 GCA_018657845.1 Candidatus Woesearchaeota archaeon
GTACTTGTAAGCCTTATTGCTGAAAGTAGCTACGCTACTCGGAAGGCTATCTTTTTTGGCAACTTTTAACCAAGCTCCCCAAAGGGTCTTATCTACTTTAAAACTTACTTCAGTTACTCCAATGACTCCATTTTCAACTTCTACTGTAGCGGTTTCTCCTGTGTTAATGGAAGCCCAGAATTCTTTGGCAAAGTCTCCTTGTGCTGAAGTTCCTATTCCTCCAGAAGATCCTGATGATCCAGAAGTTGCTGCTGCCGAAAGAGTGGTGAAAGTTGTTGAAGATGAACCTTCATTACTGGCAACATCTTGACATCTCACATAATAGGTGTAAGGGGTAGCTGCAGATAAACTGCTTAATACCACACTATGGGATGTTCCTCCTGTTCCTCCAAATAAAGTCATGGCAGAATATGCTACGTCCTCTGAAGAATATCTGCAAGTGGCCGCCTCATTAGTTGTTGTTGATAAAGATGAGGTGGTGGCCGTTATAGTTGCACTGCTCACACTTGGTGTTACGGTGGGAGTTACATTGTCCAATTGTAAGGTGTAGAACCCCCCAGTTGGTTGGATTACTGTACCATTAAAAGTACAATTAACAGTCCAATTTACATTCGCACTAGCCAAAGTTGTTGCATTAGCAATTAGGGTCTGATTATTTCTTATAGTCATATTGGTGTTATTAAGAGCAGTTGTGTTTATTCCACTAGCTAACAAGATCCCAGTACTCAAGTTAGTTACAAATAGCTCGCAAGAAACGTTGTTTTGAGTGCTATCTGAACTACTGTTGACAAACCCACTTACAAAGTTAAATGTAAACGAGACATTATCTGCCCTAGTCTCACTAGTCCAACTATTGTTAGTTGGAGTAATCACGGTTATTGGACTAACTATATCAAGAGAATAAGGATTATTCCTTCCGGACGAACCAATATTACTTCCCAAATCAGTACAATTAACCCACCAAGTTTTTGTGCCAGTATCTAAAGTGGCGTTTACTGTCCAAACAGTCTGGGTGTTGTTTAAAACCGTACTATTAACTCCGTATCCTGTACCATCTACAAATAATTCGCAAGATGCATTTGGTGAAGTATCATCTGTGAAATTGTAGTATAAAGTCGGAGTGGTGTCAGTAGTCCAAGTCCAATTATCATGATTTTGGCCAACTTCTAATTCTACTGTTGCGTTGGTTGTATCCACGAATACTGTTACAAATTGAGAGCTGTTGGTATTATTGGCAGTATCATTTACATTAACAGTCAGAGTATTTTCTCCTTCCAATAATACGGATTGGTTGTATATTAATACAAAATCTCCTCCGGCTTCTGCTGAATCTCCGGAAAAAGTGTAACTATTATTGGTATCTGAGTTGTTACTTAAATTTACATATGCGAGTGCGGTCCAACCAGTGTCATTTGTAATCGTTGCGTTGAAAGTGAATGCTTCACTGGAACCAATAAAAGATCCGTTTGCAGGAGTATTAATAGTTACATTTGGATTTGTTCCATCTATTACCATAAATTGTGAGGGGTCTGTGAATATGGATTTGTTGAATAAGAGTATGTCATCAGAAGCGTTAGTTACTTTTACAGTGATATTGTAAACTCCATCTGATAAATTGTGTCCAGAATCAAGTATAGATGCATTTGCAACCGAAAAATTGGCATTAAAATCAGCAGAAGTTAAAGAATAGCTCGCTGCCAATCCTACTTCGGTGATACTATTAACATTAGGATCGGAACCATTCCAAAAATAAACAGTTCCATTAGTAAAGTTACCATCAAAGGACCAGGAGACGGGACGATCTGCAGATACTTCTAGAGTTGAGGTCGCAGAGACATTAGCATTAAGGAAGTTTTGTGGCCCGGGAAGAGAAGGAACAGAAAATTGTGCATTGTTTGTAGTTGTGTCAACGCCTCCGGGTCCGGCCCAAACTATTAAAGCAAATAGGGCAATAATTAGTATTGTTAATGTAGTTAAGAATTCTTTTTTGTGTTTCATCTAAATCAACCTCTTTTTTTTGATTTTAATTTTAAATTATTATTTAATTAAGTAAACTTTTTCTGTATATAAAGGTTTCTTTTTATAGAACATGGTTCTATGAGTAAAATGGATTTAGATGATAAAAAATAGTGGAATTTCAATAGAAAAGGTTTAGGGGCACGCCCGCAGTCGAATCAACAAAGCTACATTAGTTTGATCCAAACAACTTCTCAGACTTGCAACCCTTTGAACATGGAACTTAAAGGTTAAGGCTGCTTCCTTCCGGATCTGACCTAGTTCCCAGCAAGCCCATCCCAAAGGACAAGCCGTCAGCAAAGCTGAAAGGACTAATGTAACAAAGTCAACCCTTCATTGGGCTTCGGCTCCATGTAAAGTCCGTTCACAGTAACAACGCAGGACTAGCGCGCCAGCCTAGCTATCCCCAATTTTAAAGTTATTGAGTTTAACTTTGAGTAATGTGTTGATTATGGGGGAGATTTTTAAATCTTTTGGAGAAGATTGAGTTTAAAAGGGAAGAAGATTGTTTCTAATATAGATAGGTTGTTTTTGGTGGAAGTAGATTATTTCTTTAATTTTAGTTTCTTTATTTTCCTACCAAGGGTTTCGGGGCGGAGATCAATGGCTTTGGCAGTTTTGGTGATTTGCCACAAGTTTGATTCTAACGAATGTTGAAGAAATTGTTTTTCAAATTCCTGTTCGGCTTCTTTCCAGGTCCATTCTGAAGGAGGGAGGAATTTGGCTATGTTTTGAGAAAGATGGGGAAGTTGTTGATAAATTTGCTCCATTCTCTCTGGGTGAAAGATGTTTTTGTATTGGTCTAAAGTTTCTTTTAGAGAATGGGAAAGAGTTTCTGAATATTCTTCCTCTTGATTTACTTGGCCTTGGCCTTGGCCTGGGTCTTGACCTGAGTGGGTTTTGTGTTTACGGAATTCTTGGGAATCAAAGTGGAATTCTTTTATTAGTCTGTGGATGCTTCTACGGTCGATGTTGAGGGAACGAGCGAGTCGGGAAATGTTTCCTTGGTGTAGGCGGAATTCTTTTTTGAGAAATTCTTTTTTGAATATTTTTTTTGCCTCATTAAAGGGGAGATGAAAAGGAATGTAAACATCAAGTTGGGGGTTTTTTAATTTGTCTGAAATGTCAGATTCTAATTTAGGGACGGAAATACCGAGATAACGTTGAAGGGTTTCTTCTAGTAAAGGAGTTATTTTTTCTTTGAGAGTTGTTTCAAGATCCTTGTCTTGGTGTTTGCCTTTGTCTTTAGATTTCTTTGATTTCATTTTTGATCTTGTTGTTATCTTTTTGAGATATTATTTCTGTTGCTTTTGGAATATTTTGAATCTTAAAATGGTTCCAGCCGGGAAACCATAAAGGAAGATTAGAGTTGTTTGTAAAAGTTGAAATGTTGGGTTTTGGTTTAGAAGGAAATATGGAACTAAGAAGATTAGATAGTTGGGAATCTCCCAATAATTATTTCTTGGTTTGAATTGGATTATTATAAAGGTTAGGTAAATAATTGTTAGTATTATTAGGGCGAGGTATTCTTGTTGTTTGATGAAAAAATAGATTATATTTACGAGGATAATTAGGAAGAGGGTGTGTTTGAGAAGAAAGAAGTATTTCTTACCGGGTTTAAGTTCTTCTGGAGCGATTAAGGAGAGAATTATTCCAAAGAGAAATCCAAGTAAAGAGATTAGAAGGATAAAAATTTGAGTTAATGTGTTCATTTTGGAAGTTTTTATTTTGGAAGTTCTTTCTTGAATTGTTTGAGGAATTTATCCCAATCTTGTTCTTTGATTACTGCACCACAGGCATATTCATGGCCACCCCCATAACCTTCAATTCCTTCAAGGGCTCTTTCTAAAGCTGGGGCGATAGGTATTATTCTTGATCGAAGGGAGCATTTCATTTCTCCAGATTTATGGCGAGCAATAATAACTACTTTTTTAGGATTATTGTGGAGTAATTCTGCAGCAAGATCCGGTGTGAAGGACCATTGGCTTTCTATATAAGTAAATAGGTGAACTTTTCCTTTACTTTTTTTCTCAAGAGCAGTTTTGATAAGAGGTTCATAATATTTGTTAATTCTTTCAAAGGCGTTGTAAAGATAGTTTCCTTGAGAAGTGGTTTGTTTAGTAAGTTCGTAAGGAGATTTTATTCTGCTTAAGATACGGATTCTTTTGAGTACTTCTGAGGTTTTTCCTTTGAGGAGGAAAGAGAACATTTTTACTAATTGTGAGATCGGTTGATCAAAATAAGCTTCGTCAATAGTAGTAACTTTAGGGAGGAGGTCTGGATATTCTTTAGAGAATTTTTCTGCAAAATCTGGAAGATGCCAATCGGCGATGCAACCAACCATTGCTAACCAAAGATCTTTTTTGTTTAGTTGGTAGCCAAAATAAGAAGTGGGGAGATAGATGTCTGATTTTTTTATTCTAGGATTAAAGTAATGAACGTGTTCTCTCTCTAAAGGCGTGTGGTGATCAAGCCAAAAGAAAGGCCTTTTTGCAGAATCTATGAACTCTTGTTGAACTATAGGGATGTCAAGGGCAAAAATTTTATCTGGCCGATATTCTTTTACTTTGTTGATGAATTTATTGTCAAGAACCGGAGTTGTTTTAAGAATTACTCCGTGGCCTTTTTTATGAAGCCGGTAAAGTAAAAGGAATGAACAGATACCATCTGGGTCATCGTCAAAGAAGAAAAGGGGGTTTTTAGCGGTGCTAAGTTCTTCTTTAATGAATTTAATTTGCTTAGGAGTTGACATAAGATAAAGATTTCTTTGTTGTTTTTAAAATGTGTTGTTTTTAAATGGGATTTGATGTTTTAATTGGTTTAGTTTCGCAAGTGGACATGTCAGAAACGTAAGTTTCTGAGCACACAGGAATTTTTCAAATTCCCCGTGACTAGACAACCAGTAACAAAGTATTTAAATGAGTTTTTCTCTGAGATTCTTGAGGGTTTATGAAGATTAAAAGAGTTAGGTATAGAGATATTGAACAGATTCCTAGATTAGAAATTAGGAAAGAGTTTAAGCAGGATTTTTCGGGGAGTAGTCCAGCCCCATTTATTGGAAGGTTTGGTTATCCAAACATAAATATTGGTTTGTTGAGCCCACAGTTTGGTGGAGATACTTCCCATTATGATTCTCCTAGATTGTGGAGTAAGGGGAATTTTAAGATTGGAAGTATTGCTGGATTAAGATATGGATTAGTTAATTCTAGAACTAAGGGAGGAGTGTTAGATGTAAGGAAACCTAACCGGATGTTAGATGTAATTCGAGAAGTAGGAATGGCCTCTAAGGCAGTGGAGTTAGAAGTGGGTTTGAAGAAGCAGCCGAAATTGAGTTTGAAACCGGAGAAAGAAGTGATTCCTTTTGGCCCACAAGGAGAGATGAGGAAAGTTAGAATGACAGAAAATGCAAAAGTTGATTCTAGGGTGGAAAGAGTGGTTTCTGATACGGATTTGAAGTCTGCTCCGGGATTATTGAGTTTGTATAAGAAAGGATTTGAAGAGAATTTTTTAACAAAATTAATTTCTGTGGGAAATACTGGGTTGGGAAAGAATCGGCGGTTGGTTCCGACTAGGTGGGGGATAACTGCGGTCGATGACACAATAGGAAAACAATTGATTAAAGAGATTAAAGATTTTTCTGTGGGAGATTATGGTGTTTATTTTGGAGGGGGTTGGGGAAATTATTATTTGGTGATGTTTTTTCCAGAGATTTGGTCGTTTGAATTGTTTGAGATGTATTTAGGACATAAGATTAATCCTTGGTCTAAAGAGGGAAATTTTTATTCTACAGATTATGAAGGATTTGGTGGGAGGAAGAGTTATGCGGAAGAGTGTGCAGGAGGGTATTATGCTTCTAGGTTGCCCGTGTTGGAGAAGATGAAGGAAATGAAACGGCAGGGCTCGGCGTTGGTGTTGCGTTTTATAACTTCAGAATATAATGTACCTTTAGGGGTGTGGGTTTGTCGAGAGGCTACGCGGAAGAGTTTATCTGAGAAAGGATTAAGTTTTGGTTCGGAAGAGTTAATGATTACGTATTGTACGGAATTAATTAATCGGAAGTTTGGTTTTGATTTAGATTTGTTGTTAAGGGAGAGTAAATTATTGAAGGAGAAGAAAGGACAGCAGAAATTAAGTGACTTTGTTCCAGCTTTGTGAAACTTGTTGAAATTTTGGGGGCTTGCTAGAAAATTAGGTTGCCAGTTCAGCAATCTCGATTCCTTTTCCTTCGCAGATTTCTTCGAGAGAAAGTCCTTCTAATTCATGAGGGAAGACTAGCCAGCGATCGGTTTGATGAATATAAAAATCAGGAATAATGGGAGTTTGGTTTCGTTCTGGTTTATAATAAACAGTACCTACTTTTATTTCTCGGGGAAGGTTTTTTCTCATCTTACTTTGTAATCTTTCGACGACTGCTTGGATACTTTTACCAGTTTCGAAAACGTCATCAATTATTAAAAGGGAATCATTATAGTTAGCGTTATTAACCACATAATCAATTCCGTGAACGCGGACTTCTTGGTTGGCTTCGTTGATTCCTCGATATAATGAAGTTCTTGGAGGGATGTGGTCAGTTTTTACTCCTTTATATGAAAGGAATTCTTGGACCGCTATTCCAGTTGGAGTTCCTCCTCTCCAAAGAGCAAGAAGAAAAGTGGGACGATACTCTGAGTTGTAGATTTGCTTAGCTAAACGAAAAGAATCTAAAAGAAGTTCTTGAGGAGAAATGAAATATTTCTCAATTGGTTGTGGTTCCATTGATTTGGGTAATAGATATTATTTAAATTATTTTTGAACACCTTTTTAGGAGTGAAAACTAAAAACATAGGAAGTATTTTGATTAGATAATTGAGCACGGCGCAGGATGAGTTCTTAAAACATCGAACTCATGCGCCTCCATTGGCGCCAGCGTCTAGTGTGTGCACTTCACCAAAATTAGGAAAGGTTTTTAATATCTAAAAATTTAATTCAGGTTAATGGCAATAAATGAGTGGAAGGTTTGGAAGAAAGTTGGCTGGGTGAAAGAGGAAGAGAAGATTGTTAAGGTGGAAGATGACCTAAGGGCCGTTGCTGATTTCTTGAGTGTTTTAGAAAGTGATGCTAGAGAATTGATTACCTTGTTGACTAGAATGAAAGACTTAGTTAGAGAAGAGAAAACCATTTCTACTGATTTGAAAAGAGATAACTTAGAACATCAAGTGCAGTTATTGGATGAGCTTTTGAAGAGATATGAATTCTTTCAGAATGATGCAGATATTAATGGAATCCGAGTTAAAGAGATAGGCAAGGATTTGTTGAAGAAATTGAAAGATAATGGGTTAGTAGAGTTATGGAGAGAAAAGAAGAAAGATTTTAGATGGAGTTTTGATTGGTAATTTTACTACTAATTAGTTGTTAATTTCTTTGTTTTAAGAGGGAAAGTTTATATAGTTCTTACTTCGATAATAGCTTATTCATTATATATGTTGATGAATGGAGATGCAAAATATGGAAGATTTAACTACTGATGCTAAAAAAGGAGTGGTGTTGAGTGGGATGAGACCAACAGGAGATTTACATATTGGTCATTTTGAAGCGGTCTTAAGAAATTGGACTAGATTACAAGAAACACATGGTTGTTTTTATTTTGTTGCTGATTGGCATGCAATTACTACAGATACCAATACTAAACAGATAAAAGAACACTCAATTGATATGGTTAAAGATTGGTTGGCTTTTGGAGTTGATCCTAAGAAATCAACAGTATTTGTTCAATCTTTAGTTCCAGCACATGCTGAATTAAGTTTGGCCTTAGAAAGAATAGTTAACATCGGAACTTTACGTAGATTACCTACATTTAAGGGTTATTTAGAACATATTGCAGGAGATAGAAGCAGATATGATAAAGATAAAAACAAATTATCTGGTGAAGCGAGACTAGACGCTTTTGCTAATGCTGAAGTTTCTGTAGGATTTTTAACATATCCTGTATTACAAGCCGCAGATATTCTTCTTTATGACGCTACAGATGTTCCAGTAGGAGAAGATCAATTGCCTCACATTGAATTAACTAGAGAAATTGCTCGTAAATTTAACAGTACGTATGGTGAAGCATTTACAATTCCAGAAGCAATGCTTGATGCAGATATTGTAATGATCAGGGGACGTGATGGAAGAAAGATGAGTAAAAGTTACGGAAACCATATTTCTCCAGACCACACTGAAGAAGAAATCTATGAAAGAGTAAAGAGTTTTGTTACCGATAGAAAAAAATTATCTGATGAAGGAGATCCATATGAATGTCCAGTATTTGATTTACATCGGGCATTTAATAGGGACGGAGAGGTTGAGGTAGCAAGAGCATGTAGAAATGCAACTTCTAAATGTTATGATTGTAAAACGGGAGAGTTACCTGATTTGATTGCGGACTCATACAGTGATTATAGGACTAGAAAAGCCGAGATCAGTGATGGTTTTGTTCTAGATGTACTTAGGGAAGGCAATATAAAAGCAAGAGAAGTTACATCAGAAAAAATGGACCAGGTAAGAAAATTCATGTTAATGGATTACTTGAAATAAAGTGATTTATTTATTTTAATTTTCTTTTTTTATTGTTTTTCAATAGCAGATTTCTTTAATCTCTTTAAAACTTCATAAGCTTTTAAGACATTCTTTTCTTTTAGATAAATAGAAAGTTCTGGTTTGGCGGCGATTAATTCCACTATTTCTATATCATGACATAAGAATTCTGCAGTGATGGTAGAAAGTATTCCTCCACCCTTGATAACTGGGTCTGGAAAAGAGACACATACTTCTGAAACATCTGTTGAGATATCTAAGAGATTAAACTGCTTTAATGAAGTTACAACTTTTTCTTCTTTTTCTTTGTCGATAAAAATCTTAATATTTTTTGACCCCATTACAATCTTGAGGGTTTCTCCTGGATGATATTTGGTTTCTTCCATAATAGTCCTAATTTTTCTTACTAATTCTCTTTCTTTTTCAAAATTAATAATGGTTATGCCATCTTTAACACTTATCCGAGAATCTTTAAACTTAATAATTTGGTCTTTCATATCGTGATCTTCGAACTTGAATCTTCGTAGCATTGCAACAATTGCTTCGATTTTGTCGATATCTGAAAAACCATGAGTTACTAGATATCTGGCTAAAGATCTTCGGTTTATTAAACCAGCATTATAACATTTAGTTAATTCTGGTCGAACACTTAAAAATGTCCTAAACTCTTGTTCTATTTGTGACATATTCCTTACAGATAATACAGATTATTTAAACCTTTCCCTAATATGACATAGTTATTAAGTATTCTAGCATATTATAGATATGATAATGAAACCTGGAGGTGCCTAATGGCCAGACATGATCGTTATCCAAAACGGACACGAAAATTTGAAATACCTTCCCAAGAACAAGAATTTAGTGAAGATTTTATCCGAGAACAAATAAGAATAGCTGCGGAAAGAACTCCTTCTCGTTATCATACTGGAGAACCTTGTGGAAAACCAGGAACAGTTAATGATGCATTTGCTTCTGAAGTTTATAAATATATGATGGATCATTGTAATCCGAATAATGTAGATGGACATATGTTTCTTGGTTCTTATGAATTAGAGAGAGAATCAATGGTTATGACTGCTCAATTACTTGGTTTGCAAGGAGAAGAAGTTAGGAAAAGCACTGGTTTTTTTCTAAGTGGAGGAACTGAGTCTACGAATCAGGCCATTTGGACATTTAGAAATAAATTTTATAGTCAGAAAGGGATTGATGTAAGGAAAGAAGGTTTTTTAGGAATGGCGAGAGCGGGAGTTACTCCCAAGATACTTGCTCCTATCGATTCTCATTTTTCTATGGAAAAAGGAACAGACATATTTGGATTAGGAACAGATAGTGTTGCTTTTTATGGGTTGGATCAAGATTATTCCACGGATTTGGATGATTTGGCTAAGAGATTAGAACAGGAATATAGACAAGGAAATGAATTAATGATTAATTGGGTAGTTGTTGGTGATACAGTCAAAGGAAAATTACATGATGTAAAAGCAATTACTGAGGTTGTTTCTGAATTATCGGAAAAGTATGACAAACCAGTTCCTCCAACAGTAATTGATGCAGCAGGACAATATCTTTTCTTGAGTTTGATGAAAGATTCTGATAAATATGGAGGAGATATTCCTTCTTGGAATTTTGAAGTTCCTGAGGTTTCAGCAGTAATTTGTGATGCCCATAAAAACCAGATACCTTATGGTACTGGAATGGTAATTTTTAGAGATGCTAGAGATACATTATTTACTAATTTTGCTACAGATTATTTGTCCACAGATATGTTAGATGGAGTTAGCTCATTATCAGAAGATGAGATTGTCCTAGCACAGGTTTTGGCAACGATTCCTACCTCGAGAGGGGGATATGGTCCGGCGGCTACGTGGGCATATTATATGAAATATGGGATGGAAGGAATGAGAGAGAAGAAAGAACATATCTGGGAAGTGACTAAAGGATTTAGAGATTCGGTAGAAGCTTCTACAGATTATGAATTAGTTTATGAACCACAAACTGCCAACGTTGTATTTAGGCTAAATCCAGAAATATTTGATCCAGAACTAAACCAAGTCGTTTATAGAAATATTAACAACTCCGAAGAACATGGCTTTTACATTGGGCATGACTGCGGTGGATTAGCTAGATCTTTGGAAGAAAGAAAAATGCAGGGAAGCCAGAATTATGTTCTTTATGCAAATATTATGGACCACAATTCTACGGATTCAATGAATACATTAATGCAAGTGTTAAATGTTGAAGCAGAGAGGTTGAAAAGATGAAATATTCAGAAGTGATTGATTTGAAAGGGTATGAACCAGGACCAACGATTGGAGTTGTGGGTCTTTGTCATGGTGATGAAATATGTGGAAGGGCAATATTAGATGAATTAAAAGAAAGTCTTGTTCCTTCCAAGGGAATTGTTAAATTAATGTATGCAAATCTTCCTGCAGAAGAAGTCGGGGAAAGATTTGTTGAGAAGAATCTTAATAGAGTTTTTCCTGGAAATCCTTGTGGTGAATTGGAAGAAAGAATTGCAGAAGGATTATTAGGAAATTTATCTGAATGTGATTTGGTTCTAGATATTCACTCAACTTCATATCCAACAACTCCTTTTGTTATTTCTACAGTAGATGATAATAATTTTTACCAATTGGCTAGTGAAACTGGGCTGGGACATTATGTAATTATGACTCCAGATATGGCCAAGGGGAAATCTTTGATTGATTATGTTAATTCACAAAATGGAAAAGGAATTTCTTTTGAGGCCGGAACTCATCAAGATGATTCCTCAGTTATTGTTGCTAGGGATGTTGTGAGTAATTTTTTGGCGATTCATGGTTTTGTAGATCAAAAATATGTTACTTCAGAACCACAGAAATTTATTGCTAATGAAGTAATCAGAGTGCCTTCCGAAGGATTTAGAGTGATTCCTGGGAGTGTAACAAATTTTGGATTATTGGCTGCAGGAACTCATTATGGAAAAGATGATAAAAAAGAATATTCGTTGGATTATGATTGTTATCCTTTTTTGTTTTCAGATAGATTAACGGACAATGTTGTGTTCTTAACATCAACAAAAAAATAACCAAAAACTTTAAATAAAAACCACTGTTCAAAGATGATATGCAAAGAAAGCAAACCAGAAGTGGTTGCCCGTGGCAACAGTATTAATTCTTTACTAGATTTATCTTTGTTCAAATGTTCTCAAGGATTTTGGTGTTGTAAATATTAAGCCATAAGATTAAAAAAAATTAAAAAAAATCACAATGAACCAAATTATTGAGGGAAATAAAAATGCAAAATGATGAAGAAATTGATGCTGAAATGATAAGAATTGAACTTAAAGGAGAACCTTATGTTAGAAACGGATTTTCAAAACAACAAGTGAGGACAGCTTTAGCAGCTAAAGAATATGACTTAGATCGTATCTTAGAAGAACCAGAGAATAAAAGAATTGTATCCCAACTTGGAGAGATTCCATTAAGGGATTTGAACATTAAGATTAAGGAAAGTGAAGATTTGACTTTTGATGAATCTTTTTTAGGAATGTGTTATGTGTTGGCGGCTACAAATCCTCAAATTTATGATAAATTCAGGCCATTAATTGAGAAAGCTCAAAAACACGATCCGAAAAAAATGCCCGAAGATGGAAGAAGTTTTGATAGGGACAAATCCTTGGCCATGGGGACTTCTTACCTGGAAGGTATGGCTTTTAAAGAAAGTTATTTGGGTTTGACCCATGAAGAACTAGCTGGAATGACTGCAGCCACCTTAATGGATGTAATTTACAGAGTTCCATTAGAGGAAGCAATTGATACTTGTGGAATGGGTGGAGATAAAGGTTTTATGGTAAATGGAGAAAAGCGGAAAACTATTAATGCGTCTACTTTGAGTGGAATAGTATTAGCTTCCTTGGGAAAACCCGCATTTAAACATGGTTCTTATTCGAATACTTCTGCAGTAGGAAGTACTGAAGCGATAGAAGAACTGGGAGCAAATATTAACTCTGATGATCCCGAAAGAATCAGGGAGATAATGGAAGAAACAAACTTTTATTTTACAGATGCCCATTTGTTCAAGACTGTTCATGATTTATCTCACTTGCTTAAATTTGAAACAGTGAATCATGTAATTGGACCAATGACCACCCCGGTAAGTAAAGATACTTTATTACATAGGGTCTTGGGAGTCAATCATAAAATCCACCCTAGAGACGTTGCCCAGGCATATGAATTATTGCATGAGAAGAAAATTCAAAAAGTAGGGAATGTTTTAGTCGTTAGTGGATTGAGTCAAGACTACCAGGAATTGACTACTGACTTTAATTCTCATGAAGAATTGAAACCACACATGTTATTAGATGAAATTTCCCCATACACCACCTTGATAGGAATTGTACAAAATGGAAAGTATGTTGGTTGTTCTTTGATAACTCCAGAAGATTTTGGAATAAGTGTTGATGTCCAAGGAATACAATTAAGGAATGAAGAAGACGTGATGAATGCGATGAACTTGAAAGCGCTGAAGGGAGAAGACCAAGCAAATGCAGATTACTTGGCCATGAATGCAGCATTGGGATTGTTTACTATTGAATACTTGGGAAGAGAAGATGCGATTGTTGATGGACAGTTAAATCGTAGTTATTTGCAAGAATCATTTACCCGTTGTAGGACCGCAATTAGTGAAGGGACAGCTTACAAGGCATTAGAAAAATTTATCACAAGTACACAAAGGTAAAATAACCATGACCAAACGATTGATCTTATTTGACAATGATGGAACTTTATATCAAATACCTAGGGTTTTTTTCAATACAGTAATGGATAATATTTATTCGGGAATAATAAAAGCCACAGGAAAGTCAATGGAAGATGTGCTAAGAGAAAATAAAGCATTAAAAGAAAAATATAAAACTGACTTAACTGCTCGTGCTTTCTCTAAAGAATATGGTTTTGATTTGGAAAGGTTTAATTCCCATATCTACGAAAACATAAATCCTTCAGATCTTGAAGTTAGTAGGGATCAAAAGTTGGAATCTCTATTGGGGAGTTTAGAAGGTGAGAAAGTAATCTACACAAATAACCACACAACTCTAGCAAGAAAGATTTTGAATTCATTGGGAATTGAAGGATTGTTTGAAGACGTTATTGGTGTTGATCAATTGGACTATTTTTCTAAGCCCAGTTCACAATCATTCCAACTTGTTTCTGAGAAAGTAGGGTTGTCTAATTTTGATGAAGTGTTCTTCGTTGAGGATAAAGGGATAAATCTGAAACCTGCAAGAGAATTGGGAGTAAAAACAGTATTAGTGGGTAGTGGAAAAGATCCAGGAAGAGAGTATGCTGATTTTTTAATTCCCACAATTTATGAGTTAAGAGGTGTTATACAATGAATTTAATAAATAAAAATTATGTGATTGGGGCATTGCATTTCTCTCCAACAGAAGGTTATGAGAATTTTACTGATTATGAAACCATACTAGGGAAAGCATTAGCAGATTTGAAATCTTTTGAAGAAGGTGGGGTTGATGCGATAATTGTTGAGAATAATTACAATTTGCCTCACGCCATAAAAGAAAATGAAGAATCTATAAAGATGATTTTACAATTGACTCAAGAGATTATAAGAGTTGCAAAAGTCCCGATCGGAGTTAGTATGCTTTGGAATGATTATGAATCTGCGTTTCTGATTGCAAGAGAAGCTGGAGCTAAATTTATTAGAGTTCCAGTTTTTGTTGATAGTGTAAAAACTGCTTTTGGAGAAATAATTGCTAACTCTGAAGATGTCATTAATACTCGAAAGAGTTTGGGTGCAGAAAATGTTTTGATTTATGCCGACATTCAGGTTAAACATGCAGAGATGTTGGACAAAGAAAAATCATTGAGAGAATCTGCTTTAGAAGCCAAGAATCAAGGAGCAGACGGAGTCATAATCACTGGAAAATGGACTGGAGATGCACCAATGACAGAACATTTGAAAGAAGTTAGAGTTGCTGTCGGAGATGATTATCCAATAATTATTGGGAGTGGAGCAAATAAGGAAAATATCTTGGAGTTGTTTGAGACTGCCAATGCGGCAATAGTGAGTACTTCATTAAAAGAAGGAGAAACTAAAGGGAAAGAAGAAGAAAGAAACTTAAAACCGTTTGAGGCAAAAATTAGTGCGCAAAAAGTTAGAGACTTTATGGGGATGGCGGAAAAAAATAAAAATATTCTTTTTGATGTTGATGGAACATTTTACAAGTTAAATAATGGTTTTAGGAGTTCTTCTATTTATAGAGAAATGAGACAAAGGACAATTGCGTTTTTATCTACAACTCTTAAAATAAGTGAACAAAAAGCAGAAGAAGAATACGAAAGAATCCTTAAAGAGTATGACCAACAATTAAGTATTGGATTTGAAAAAGAATTCAATATCTCTAGAACTGATTATTTTAATTACGCGTGGGATATCGATCCGAGAAAGCATATTGAAGAAAATGAAAATTTACAAGATATTTTTAAGATAATTTCTGAAAAATATTCTATTTACTTAGTTAGTGATGCACCATTGGTATGGATTAAAAGAGTTATTTCTTTTTTTGGAATTGAAAGATACATAAAAAGAATATTTAGTGGAGAGTCTGACACCCGTAAGGTTTTTGGTAATAGATTTACTGAATTGATTAAAGAATTAAATGTATTGCCTACAGATTGTACTATGGTTGGAGACAATGAGAAAGAAGATATCCTAAAAGCAAAAGAGATAGGCATGAATACAATTTATGTTGGAGATAAGGAAAGTGTTGCAGAATTTACAATAAATAATATCAACAAGATAGGGGAAATCCTTTCTTAATTAAGGGGGTTAAAAAAATAAAATGATATCTCAAGAAAATATTAAACTAGTACTAGAAGAGGTTGCAAATAGACACAGGTTGACTCCAATAAGAAAAGTAGAAGGTGGAGATCAAGGGAATACTCTTTATTTATTTGAAGATAATGAAGAATCTAAATTAGTTGTAAAATTTGGGAATGATAAGGAGGTTGGAGATAATGTAAAAGGGTATGAGGCCCTCCGAAAGATAGGATTAGAAGACATGTTACCCCAACCACTTATTTTTGAAGAGATTGAAGGAGTTCCCTTAATAATCATGGAATATGTGGGTGTTGATTTTAGAAATAGGGTTAGTGAGGAACAAGAACCAGTAAAGTTATATTCCTCTTTAGTTAATTTAATGGACCCCTTGTACACTCAATCTTTGACTGGAAATGGGCAAGAAAGTAGATTGTTTTTAGAAGCTAGGAAGGAAAAGTTGATAGGTTATTCTAAATTGTTTGGTGATGTTTTTAGTACAGATCAACTTGAAATGGTTGAAGGAGTTAGAATTCCTGAAAACTTAAATGAAAGTTGCTTTGCAGTTTTTGATTTTACTCCAGATAATGTTTTTATCAAAGATGGTAAAATAAGATATATAGATCCAAAAGATGAAGTTTTAGGAAACCCAATATTGGAATTGGCTGCTTTTGCGGGCGTATCAAGAGATAGATATCTTCTTGCAGGAAGTGTTGAAGGACATGAAATTATTAGAGATTATGCATTGAATGAACTAGCTGATAAATTAAAAATGGAGAGTCAAGATGCAGAACTGGTTTGGAATTTGGGTAGGGCCACTCAGTGTTTGCTAAGTGCAAGGTTCCATAGTGAACCTTCAGGAAGAAAGAAGTTTGCTGTTGATTCGATGGAATATATGGAGATGTTACAATGATTATTTTATTTGATATAGATGGGACTTTGTTAGACGAAAATCACTTGTGCGATTATGAATTTGTTAAAACAAAGATCTATCCAAACAAAGATTTAACATTTGGAGTAAATTCAAATCGGGCTATTGAAGATATTCAAGGGATTTATGATTCTCTTGATTTTAATGGCCCCATTGTTGCTGAAAATGGTTGCTATGTTATTTTGGAAGGGAAGGAGATCAAATTAGTAAATGAAGAGTTTGATGTGGTTAAACTCAAACAAACCATAGAAAATATTCTAAGATTTAATTCTTATGAACTTTCAGAAATGGGGCAAATGGCTTTTGTAGATACAGATACTAGTAAGGTTTTGTTAATGGGGGATGAATATAAAGTTACCCAAGATAATTGTTTATATGTTCTTTCTAATGGTTTTAGAAAGTATACAATTAATTTACATATACGTATTTCAAGAAATGGAAAACTGCATAAAATTCCAGAGGTAACTAAAAATGCTGCAGAGTTACTTAGAAGCAAATTAGGTGAAGATAACAAGATTAGAATTTCTAATACTGAAGGAACAATAAGCATCGTTCCAAAAGAATGTGATAAAGGAAAAGCAATAGCATTCATTAAAAGTAAAACAGATGAGAAAGTTGCAATTGTGGGAGATGATGAAGCGGAAGCTCGTGCCCATGGCATTGCAGATAAAGTTTACTCTGTGAGTAATGCAGTGCCAAAATTAAAAGAAGTTAGTGATTATGTAGCAAAACAAAAATATTATTTTGGGGTCATTGAAATAATTGAAAGCTTGAAAAATGAAAAATGAAAAAATTGAAGAAGACATTAACCAAATTTGTAGCGAACATAAATTGAAAGAACCTGAATTATTTGATCCACCTAGAGGAGTTACTGGTTGTATTTTTTATTCTGCCAAGGTTAGTGATCAAAAATCCCAACCAGTAATGATAAAAATAGGATATGAACCAAGGGCAAAAGAAGAAATCTTGGCGAATAATAGAACTTATGAATTGATGGAGAATTTAGGTTTGTGTGAGCATAGTCCTTTTTTATATTCTGGAGAAAATTATACAGTGATGAAAGATTTAAGGGGATTATTATTTGTGGATATTATTAAAGAGTCAAAAGACCCAATACAAACCTATGAAACACTTTTTGACAATCTTCGAAAAATATATGTTCAAACATTACATAAGAACAAACAAAAAGGCAAGGATGCGTTTACTTGTGTTTTTGGAGATGAAATACAAGGCCGTTATTTTAAAGATTACCTTCTTCCCTCTGGGTTGGTTGGTGATTCTGAATTGAAAAAATTGGCTACACTCCAATCTAAAGTGAGTCAACTCCCACTAGAATTTGTAGCATTTGGAACTGGGGGTGAAATGAAGCCAACAGATCTTTATCTTGAAGATGGGAATCTAATTTATCTAGATTTACGTGAGCCAAATTACATAAGTCCATTAATTGAATTATCTATATTGTCTGAGTTGTTTAAAGTACACAAACTTCCTGCGGCAGAGAAAGGATATGAATTAACTCATGAGCTTATTGAAGAATTGGTGCACCAAGTTGGACTTTCCGAAAGAGATAGTGGAATATTAGTTAATCTTGGAAAATTGAGACAAGGAACTCTTTCAGCCAGGTTTAGAGTGAATGATAATCGGGCCGAGGCCGAAGAGAATGCTAGAAAAGCTGTGGAAAGTATTGAAGAGATATTAAGAGCAGTGGGGAGTTAAAGAATGTATGATATGTTATTTATTTGTGCGGCGAATGTAGGCAGAAGTCAAATGGCCGAAGGATTTTATAATTATTATACTAAAGGAGAGAATGCAATTAGTGGGGCGGCAATTCCTTTAACAGAAGAAAGGGTGGCTGATTTTTATAAACATCGCCCTGCAAAAGAAATTAGTGAAGTCATGAAAGAAAGAGATATTGAAATATCTGGGCAGTTAATAAAAACAGTTACAGAAGAGATGTTTCAAAATGTTGAAAAAGTAATAGTCTTAGAAAAAGAAGAGATATTGAAAGAAAGTAAGGATCCTTATACTCATACTGTTCTTCATTATATCAATGGACATTCTTGTGTAGAATATCATTCAATTGAAGATCCATGTAAAGGTAAGCCTGAAGAAAGAAGTAGGGAAGACAATTTGATAAAATTTAGATTTGCTAGAGACCAAATAGAACAAATAGTTTTAGATTTAATTGAGGAAAGATAAGATGGTTGGAAAAACAGATGTAGTCTTGATGGTCAATTCTGAATGCAATATTGCTTGTAAACATTGTTATCTTCCTTATCAAGGGGCTCGAGACCCACAAGAAACTGTCGAATTGGTAGGAGAGTTAAAGAAACAAGGATATGGAGTGATAATTGCAGGAAGTGAAACCTTATTAGATCCAAGATACTTAAAGGCATATCAACAAGCAGGACAAAAAACTCTTTTAACCAATGGATTATTGTTGATGCAAAAGCCAGAATTATTTGAGGAGATCAGAGTTCATGGAATAGAGGAACTTTTGATCAGTGCTCATTTTTACATCTCTAATCAACTTAATAGTGTTACAGAAGAAACTGTTACGGAAGTAGTAAGAAAAACTAATGAACGAGGATTTAGGGCTGGGCTAGAAACCACAGTCACTAAAGAAAATTATTTACATGGCGAGGAGATGTGTAACAGGGCATATGAAATGGGCGCTAAAGGAATAAAATTTTTAAGATATGTTGTTTCGGGAAGAGCTAAAGATGATTCTAAAAAAGGATTGAGTGAAGAAGAAAAGAAAGTGTTTGTTGCTTCAATTTTAGAAACTCGGAAGAGATATGGAAAAGATCAATTGGAGATTAGATTGCATGGAAATTTTGGTCCAAGACAGGGATCAAAAGGAGAACAATTATCTCAGGAAAATGATTATTGTTATGCTGGAAAAGAACTCTTAGCAGTAAGTCCAGATAACAAAGTCTATGGTTGTCCTTTTTTAATGGATCAACAAATTGGAGAATTGGTTGATGGAAATATAATTATAACTGCAGATCTCAACAATGGAAGAAGAGATTGTTGTTTAACTGAGGTGATTTTGTAAAATGAATAAACCAAAAGAACGTCCATTGGAAGAAGCAATGCAAAGATTGGATGAGATGGTTTTGGGTGAAAAAATAGAAGTGGTTCTCCTTGACCAATGGCGTAGAGAAAGAAAAGACAATGAATGGAGATTTACTTATTTAGGTGATAAAATTGGAAGTTGTGACAATGTTTGTGAAAGTTGTCCGGTTTATGATGTTGCAGGTGGAGAAGATGATAAAGAAAAACAAAAAGATCAACAGTTGATTACTACCTTGACTCTTGCTGAACCAGAGGATCTTGTTAATTATGATGGGGATCAAAGATACTTAAATTGTAAATCGGTACAACAATACATAAATTCTTTTATTAATTGTTTCTTAGGGGAGATGCATGCTAGAGATGGAATGTTAGATGAATTAGATTATGTGGTGGGATTTAAGGTAATTTATCGGAAAGGTGGAGGAGATTTTGAAACGTTTGAGGCAGATATAAAGAAACGAGTGATTGAAGGTTCTTTGAAAGGTTATAATGAAGAGCATAAAGAGTTGTTTAAAGCTGCAGTAAAAGATATGGGGCTGGAATTGGATAAATAAAATGAATGAACTAAAGGAATTACAAAGGGCGGAAGCTTTTTTTGAAGTTGTTGCGCCGTACTTAGGGGACTTTTTTCCTAGTGAATATTCTTTAGTAGAGTTCTGTGCAGGAAATGGAAATATTGGAAGGGTCTTTTCTGATAAAGGAAGAATAGAACGAGTTAATTTTGTTGATATTAAAAAAGTTAGAGGGTTAGAAAAAACTTTGAAAGATTTGCGTTGTGAAACCGAGGTTAATTTAGATGGGGTTGAGAGTTATCAAATTCCAAGAGGGGATGTTGCTACTGTGGCTATTCATGCATGTGGAGAATTAACTGATAAGATTTTAAGAAAATCTGTAGCTAAAGGAGTTCCTGTTGCTATAATGCCCTGTTGTTATGGTAGAGGGCCAAGGGGTTACTCATTGGTTAATCCTCCAGACCCCAGACTTCTTCTTTATGATTGTAAGGAAGATTATTTTGACGAAACGAGGATGCGGTTTTTAATTGAGTCAGGATATGAAGCAAGAATAGAAAGAATAAATCCAAAGATAACTCCAATGAATAGAATAATTGTTGGAACTCCTAAAAAACAAACTAATCAGAGAATTAGTGGTGGTGAAAAATAATGACTGTCGAAGCATTTGTTTTATTAAATATTAAAACTGGATCAATAAAAGAAGTGATTAAATCTTTGAAGGAATTTAAAGAACTTAGTGTGGTGGCTTCCACTGCAGGAAGTTATGATTTGGTTGTCAATGTAAAAGTTGAAGACCTGGCGAAATTGCATGATTTTGTGACTACCACATTACAAAGGATAGAAGGCATTGTGCAAACGGAAAGTCTTATTGTAGCAAAGAAAATTGAAAGATGAATTATAAAACTCTTGCTTTGCTTTCTGGTTTATTTTTGGCCATCAACATAGTTTTTGATAGCTATAATTTACAAGTTGTGTTTTCAAATATTTATAACTATGCTTTAATTGGTTCATGGGTTGCTGTAATTTTGACTTTAGTAATTATGTTTTTTTTTGGTAAGAAACTTGACACCAATTTTAAAGGAGTGGGTTTAATTCCAAAAAAAAGTAGAGGTTATGCTTTGGTTGCAGGATTTACGGGTGCAGCTTATACTTTATTGTTACTATATTTATTGAAAATTTATGATCCCACTGTAGTTGGGGCATTAATCCCCTTAACTTTGTTGTTTTTAATAATTAGGGATTTATATTATACTAAAGAAAAAATTAGTGTTCTTGAAGCTGGTAGTTTTATTATAGTTGCAGTTGGTGCATTTTTAATTAGTTTTAAGGGCGGGAGATTTGACCTAATGGTTATTCTTACGGCAGGGATTATTCTTAATTTGATTAATGCAGTATACTCTCATTTTATGAAACTTGGAATGGATTGCCCAAATACTGATGCACTTAATTATAGATTATTTATTACAATAACTCTGGCAGTAATATTTACCGTTTGTATATTTCCACAAACCAACTTAAGTTTTGAGGTCTTGTCTCAGATTCCTTACAGCATAGGGTCAATGTTTTTTGCTTTTTTAGGATATGTATTGTATCTTCTTTCTCTAAAGGATGGTAAGGTTTCATTTGTTTCTGCACTTAATTTATCCTATGTGGCGTTTACTTTTTTGTTTACTGTTGTTTTGGCTTTTGTTATCCCAAAAGTATTCTTATTAGAATTGAATAGTACATTCTGGATCATGAGGGGTTTGGGAGCATTATTAATTTTGGTGGGGATTGTGATCTTGGTTTTGAGTGTATTCTCTAGTTTTATTTTTATTAAGTGTGAGCCAAGAAAAGTGAATTATATTTATGAAGAGCTTAAAAAATTGAATGAAGTTAAAAAAATATACCAAACCTTTGGGAAGCATTCTTTGATAGTGTTATTAGAAGTTAAAAGTGAAGGGCGATTGGGCAATACTATTAATCAAAAGATTAGAATAATTGAAGGGATTAAAGAAGTTTCTGAAGCGAGAATAGTTAAAAGTTAATTTAAATTAATAAAATTATAAAAATAGTTAAAATTAAGAAACAAATAATTTGTGTTTGTCTTTTCCTTCCAATTCTAACAAGACTCTTTTGATGATGATTGTTCTAGGATCTGGAAGTAATTTAACTCTTTCTTTGAGGTCTTCAAAACTTTCAAAGGGTTTGACTTTTCTGGCCTGAATAACTTCCCACATGTGTTTTTTTCCTAATCCTGGAAGGAGTTCTAACTGATGCATCCGCATAGTTAATGGTCGAGCTTCATTGAAAAATTTTAAGAAACGTTCAGGTTGTTGTTTTACAACTTCTTCGATAGCATGTTTTAATTCTGAGACTGAAGTAGCGGTAAGTTTCTCCATGGGAATTCTTCCTTTGATATGGTGGATCTTATCCCTCTTTCCTTCTCCAATGTATACCTCTTCGTAAGGTTGAAGAAAGACTTCTTTTTTAGGAATTAGTTCTAATAAAGTTAAATGGGTAGTACCCAAAGCTTGAGCTATTGCGGACTTCATGGGAGAGTTATCAAAGGGATATCCGTGCTCAAGATAATCTAAGATTATGGCTCGTTCTTCTCTAGGGCTTTTTTCTGGAATCATTTTTATTAGAAAGGTTAGGAAGTTAATAAAAATTGCGGTAATTTAGAGGAATTCCTTAACTGTCGCAATAATTGCATCCTGGTCTTTTTTTGTTAAAGAGACAGGGTAGCCTTGCAGAATCACTTTTAATTCCTCAACATCTTTAGGTAAGAAGTCAATTATTTTGACTGTATATGTGTCTTTAAGTCTGATAATATTTAGATCAATAAGTTTTTTATGAAGCTGTTCTCTTTTACCTTTAGGTAAAGGGGGGAAATTTTCTAAGAATTCCTTTAGACGATTAGAACGATAGTTAAGTTCTTCATCAACCTTAAGTACTTTAGTTAATTCTTCCTTAATCTCAGAGAGAGTTAACGGTGTTTCTTCGATAAATTGTGGATTGACCATTTTATAATTTTCTTAGGTGAACTGGGTGGACATTAAGCAATTTTGGTTTTCCACCATCTTTGATGGTTACTTGGTAACAATTTCCTCGTTTAGCTTTGATAGTTCCAACTTTACTATGAAAACGGAAATGATAAAGGCCTTTTTGAACGGTAGGATTTACTTTTAAGACTACTTTATCTCCAAGAGATAATTCTTGAAAGAATTTACTAAGAGGGACTTTTCCCTTATCACGAAAGTGCTTGGTGAGCTTATGTCTAGTCTTTCTTTTTGTTCCGCCGATTCTAGATACCATTTTAAGATTAATTTGAGGGGTGGTTTATAAAGATTTTGGTTCGAATTTAATAAAAGAAAAATGAAAGAGTTTATTCTTGGCTCCTTAACAGAGGGAAAAGAGTATTGCCAAAGAATCCTTTAATTTCAGTGGCTGCTCGATCTGCTAAAGTCAAATCAACTTCTGAACAAAACTTTCTTTTTAAGAATGGTTCTACGGCATAGATTGACCAACGACTTTGTATATCATTGACGTGACAGTAAATTTGTGCAAGTTTAGCTTGTCCTTGCAAATCTCCGAAGATAAGGTTTTCACGGATTTCGTCAACCCTAAAGGTCGTATTTCCATAGTTTAGAGCACCCTTGTGTTTATGTAAAGCCAACATATCTCTGGCAGGAGTTCCACTTTCATAATCTCCAACAGCTAATAAGTCGATGTCATTGTATTCTCTATTACCTTGAGATAATTGGTTATTTAGGGTACTTCCAATTAAGTAAACATCTACCTCGGTTCCTTGTAATGTCTCGACAATATGGGCAACATTATCGCGATCTCGTCTTTTTAACATATGGGCATAATCTTCTGGATCATCAAATTTCAATGCGGGAGCATCTCGAGCTAGATCAACTAATTTTAAATTTTTAAGAGTAAATTCGTTTGTCATTTTATTTCACCTTTAGTTTGTTTTAATAAATTA
>JABHWJ010000001.1 GCA_018657845.1 Candidatus Woesearchaeota archaeon
AAATGATTATGAAACCCCAGGCAAATTATCACCGAAGTCATAATCTGCTTGGGGAAAAAGAGGTGATAGATGTTTAATACTCTAGAGTAGTAGCTTATATATAAAGGTTTCGGTTAGTTTAGCATTTTGGAGTAGTAACTTAAATTATGGAGAATTCCTTACTTGGATAATGTTGGAGAAGGTGGTTTATTCTGGGTCCTTCTTTGGGGAATAAATCTAATAGAATCTCTTGAATTAGTTGGGGAGAAAATGGAGATTTGTAGTCTCTCCTACTACTAAGAGCATCATAATGGTCCGCAAGACGAAGAAGTTCCCCTGCCCTTCTAATGCTCGGATTCTCAGAAACTTCTTGAGGTTGAAAGTAAGGGTGATGAAAAGCTGCGATTTGAGCTATGGCGGGATAATTATCTTCAAAAGACCTAAGGATATTGTAAGTGGCTCGATTGTGGGCTTCCATAGCTCTTTTTTCCCAAATAGTGAGCTCTTTTTCCTTAAAAAGGATTTCTTCTGGAACCTCAAGTTTACCACAATCATGAAGAATCCCTACTAAATTTATGGTTTTTGGAGGGATGTCTTTCCAGGTGGGTTGCTCAAAACTGATTAGATCTATGTGCATAATCCCCGTACGAATCGTATGGTCATAATGTGAGCCAATTCTTTCTTTCATTTGTTTAAGAAGGGAGATTACTAGGGGATCTTGATTAACCGCCAGGGTAACTCCTTGGATGATTTTCTCTTGCTTTTGATAGATTGAGGGATTATAAGATAGAGTAGCAGATTCAGGCAGAGAAAAAGCTGAGAAGATGTCTTGAGTAATATTGAAGTCCATGAAGTTGGGGGATGAGGGTTTGTTTAAAAATATTTGGTAAATATACAAACAATATTAGTAAGATATAAAAAAGCTGAAAGATTCTTAGAATTATGGAAAGTTGTTATGTTTGTAAAAAGAAAGGAAGTTTTAAACATTTAGATAGAAGTGTTTGTAAGCAGTGTTTTATAAGAAATATTGAAAGAAGAGTTAAAAGATATCTAGGGAGAAAGTTGTTCAAGAAGGGAGACAAGATTTTAGTTGTTGGAGATTTGGTTGAACATTTGTTGAAACGAGCGATTAAAGATTTGCCAGTGAAAATTGAGAAGAAGAAAAGATTGCCCAAAGATGTGAAGAAATTTAAGTGGGTAGTAATTGGGAAAACTTTAGATGAGTTGTGTGAAAATTTCTTATTAGGTTTGTTTAAAGGAGAATTAGATTTAAGAGTTCCAGCTAAAAAGTTTGTAAATATCTTGGAACCCATTACTAAGGAAGAATTGAAAAAATACTCCCAGATTAAAAAGGTTGAATATAAAGAAGAAAAAGATAATGAAAAAATAGGAAAGTTTTTCAAAGGATTAAGCAAACATAAGGAAATTAAATATAATCTTTATAAGAATATCAAAGAGTTGAGAGAAAAAGTAAAAAGAGGTAAATCAAAATGAAAAAAATAGGTTTATTATTAATATTATTCTTACTAACTGCTAGTTTCGCAGTGGCCGATTTTAGTAGAGTTGTGGACCAACTAGCTGGAGAATTAGAAGGCCAAGAAATTCCTTCTCCCCTAGGAATGTTATTTGGAGATGAAAAGATTAATGTGCATCTTAGTTTAACAAATGGAGAAGAGATGGTTGTGGGAGTAATTACTGAAGATGATAAAGTAAAAAGTATTGACTTCTCTGCTTTGGAGGAAGTTTCCTTGAATGTTTATGCAAGTGAAGAGGCAATAACAAAAATACAAAATTCTGATGATCAATTATCTGCCTTGAAAGAGGCAATGGATGATGATGAAATAAGTTACAAAGCAGTAGGTTTTGGAAACAAAATAAAGTTTGCTTTCGCTTCTGTATTTTCCAAAATTGCGGGTTTGTTTACTGGAGAAGAAGTTGACAATGTTGATGGTGAAGATGAAATTGAAGAAAATGGTTCTGTAGAAGCAGATACTGTGTTTGAAGAGATTGAAGAAGTTGATGAAGTAGAGGAACCAACTGGAGCAATTACTCATCCGGTACCCTTAATTAACACAGGTTTTGATGTTAATGGAACTTTAGAAATAAAAGTTGGAGATTCAGTAGAGTGGCACAACATAAGAACTGGAACAGCTAAGAAGGCAATGATGATTGGAGGGTCTGGATGTAATAAAATTAAAAGTGGAGTATTTAATCCAGGAGAATCTTTCAGTTGGACTTTTGAAGAAGCGGGATCATGTACCATCATTGGTGGGATATATACCACTGCAACAATGAAAATCAAGGTGCAATGATGAAAATTGGCTTTTTTGAAATCGAGAATTGGGAAAGGGCGCATTTGAAAAAAGGTTTTTCTCGCGATAAATTATTCTTTTCTGAGAATAGATTAAATTCTGTTAATGTTAAGAAGTTTAAAGACTTGGAAGCAGTTGGTGTTTTTATTAAATCTGATCTGAGTAAGAAGGTTTTAGATCAATTGCCAAAATTGAAATTAATTACTACAATGAGTACTGGTTATGATCACATTGATTTAAATGAGTGTAAGAAGAGGAAGATTGTTGTTTCTAATGTTCCTGTTTACGGAGAGAATACTGTGGCAGAACATACTTTTGCTTTGATTTTAGGATTAAGTAGGAAATTAGTTAGTTGTGTAGAAAGGACTAAAGATGGAAGTTTTGACCTTACTGGATTAAGGGGTTTTGATGTGATGGGGAAAACATTAGGAGTTGTTGGGGGCGGAAATATTGGTCAGCATGTAGTGAAGATGGGAAAAGGTTTTGAAATGGATGTTTTAGTTTTTGATATCCAGAGAGATTTAAAACTAGCAAATAAAATGGGTTTTAAGTATTGTTCTTTAGAGATGTTGTTAAAGAAATCAGACATTGTGACTTTACATGTTCCATATAACAAGCACACTCATCATTTGATTGATTCTAAAGCTTTAGCTAAAATGAAGAAAGGATCTTTACTAATTAATACTTCTCGAGGAGGGGTTGTAGACACTATGGCTTTGGTTAGATATTTGAAGAATGGAAAGTTGTTAGGGGCTGGTTTAGATGTTCTTGAAGAAGAAAAAGCGTTGATGGAAGAGGCACAGTTAGCAAAGAAGAAACATTGGAAACATAAAGATACGCGGGTGTTAAAAGCAGATCATGCTTTGTTGAAAATGAATAATGTGTTGATTACACCCCATAATGCGTTTAATACAACTGAAGCTTTGATGAGGATTATAAATACGACTGTTGAAAACATTAAAGGTTTTAAGAAAGGAAAGAAAGTTAATTTAGTTAAATAATTTATTGGTGTTTTGAACAGGAAGATAGGTTTATATATTCTTTAAGATTATATTATAAAGATGGTTTCAAAAAGAGGACAGCTAACTATTTTTATTATAATTGGTATTTTGATTTTAGTTGTACTGGGAAGCGGAATATACATATATTCTTTAAAGAGTGTACCAGAACAAGAAGGGATAGCTATAGATATTGAAGGAACTAAAATAGCGGTGAAAGAATATGCGCAGAAGTGTATAACAGACGGACTTAGGGAAGGAGTATATAAGGTGGGGATGCAAGGAGGCTATTATGCTGTGCCACCAGTTTCAGAGGATTACTTTGGGGCAAATATCCCTTATTATTTTTATGAAGGGAAAGTTCTATTTCCCCCCTTGAGTGAATTTGAAGAACAGTTGAATATCTTGATTAAAGTTGAGTTAAAATCTTGTTTAGATGAATTAAAAAATTTTTATGAACTAGATGGGGTGTTGATAGAATACAAAATTAATCTAGTCAATAGCAAAATCTCTGAAAAAACCATAACTACAAATGTATATGCGCCAATTAAGATCGGACAAATGTCTGCACAAGGAGATGGTTTTGAGATTACTAATCAAGAAATATTAACTGCGCAAAATACTTTAGCAGAATTGACAAATTTCTTAGTAGTTAGCCCAATAGAATATAAAAAAATGTGGGAATGGAGTAAAAATATTGTGGAGCTACAAACAGAAAACCCTGCATCTTTTCCATTGGGAGATATATCTGACTTTGCTTTTGAAGAAGGATTTACTTTTGAGATTTTAGAGGTAATAACTGCGTACGGGGAACCCGAGGGGGGAGAAGGGAAAGGGGAAGAATGGAAGCCTGATGACTACAACAAAGTATTGATTTCTTTAGTAGATCAGAATCTTTTTGAAGATCCTTATTATTTTACTTTTGCTATTAAGTATGATAATAATTATGAAGAAGTATTTGCAGAAGATATTGCCTTAGAGAAAAAATTGAACGAATTGGATTTAAGCACAGAATGAAAATAAAAACCTTATTGGCCATACTGGCGTTGTTGTTCTTACTACCTTTAGTCATGCCTCAGAACGAAGTATATGATTCCTTTGAAACCCCCAAAGAACAAATTGATTATTTGCAAAATACTTATGGGATCACTGTTAGTTTGGCCGGAGTGGGAGCAGTAAGTGTACATGAAGATGATAGCGTAACCCTAATTGGGGGAAATTTTGTTTATGGGGGGGCACAATTCTCTGGAGGTTTAGTAACAATAAAAGACGATGAACTTGTTTCGGCCGAAAGCGTAGATATAAGAGGTTATGATCACTTTGGGGCAACGATTAATGGTTTAGCAAGTATTCATGGAAACAATATCGTGATCGAAGAAGGAAACTTAGAGATCGGCAGTGGGACCTCTTCTAGTTTAAGTATTATTGCTAGGGCTGGTTCAAACGTGGATATCACTCAAGACGCTGGTTATACTGGAACTCTGGTTGCTGATGGCGGAAAGTGTAACTTACACTTGTGGGGCTACGCTGACGAGGATGGAAAAAAAGTTTCTCAATTTATACAAGTTGGAGGGAACGTACATTTAGTAGATGGGAGAATTGATGAAGGAGAAGATCTACAGGCCATAGATTCTGTTCAGGATGTACTTGAAGGGATTGATCCGGAACTCCCAGTTTCTTTTGATGAAGGAACTGATATTTCTGATGGCGAGTTGGAAGGTAAAAGTATTTGTGTGGGAGAAGACTGTTTTAGCAGTAAGGAGAAAGCAAAAGTAAAAGCAAATAATAAGAAAATTACAGTAAAAGGAAAGGATGTGGAGCATAAAGAAGTAGTTAAGAAAGACGGTGCAGAAAAATTAGAAACAAAAAGAGTAATTACTTCAGAAAATGGGGCTACATTAAATACTGAAAATGGACAATGGGAATTAAGTGCAGGAACTGAAGTTACTGAGGTAAAAGGATTGGGTGCACATACAACTACTAGGGTGAGCGAGGATACAACTTATCTTCCTGAACATGATCGTGGAATGGGAGATGGGGTTGGTGGAAGTTATGTTATTATTGATGAATACGGGTCTGTAAGAGCCAATGCAGAAGGAGATAACAATATTAAAATTAATTCTCACCAGATTACCCCTCACTTGCTTGTGGATCAAGTTGCAGACGGAGGAACAGTTGAGTTTACAGAACACCAAGTCGGACAGAAAAATGGAGAGATGATCAAATTATCTTTTGATAGGGCTGGCGTAAATGTTTATCCCCCAGGTGGATTAGGAAACATGAACACCAATGTAGTGTTTGACTACACTGGAAATGGGGGAAGGGCAAGGACTTTTGATATGTCCACATTAGGTAAGAACATTAAGGTAAAAGATTTGGCAAGTGGACAAGAGAGCACAGTGGGGCATTTTGATCAATGGGTTGTGGAAAATCATTATCTTACCTCGTGGGGGGTGGCCTTGACTAAAACTGAACAGACAGAATATACTCGGGCCATCAAACAAGAAATGCCCTGGTTGTGGGATTTGGCAAATAAAGGGGAAAAAGACTTTTATTTGTTAACTAAAAAAAATAGACCCTCTCAAAAGTTATCTAGTTATACTTATCCGAGTTACCTAAAAATGCTCCCTCCCCAAATAGATAAAATGGAGGTCTTGAGGGCTATGGTCAATATGGATCATAGGGAATTTAGGGAAACCCTTTTTAATTTAGAAACTCTTTCTAATGATCTTGCTGCTTTAAGTGAAAATCCATTATTAAATTCTAAGATGGTAGGAATGGTTTCTGAGGGAAAACTTAGTTCTTATGAACTGAGGATATTTCATCAACCGGTTAAACTTCATTTAAATGAAGAGTTACAACAAAATGTCCATTTGAATACTTACTTAGAAGTTTTAGGTAAAATTCCTCCCAATTATCATGAGGCCTTTAGTCTGGGAAATATATTGGTAGAAGGGGTGCAATTGGCTGACGCATTTTATGTTGGCGAAGATAAAGGGAACTACAAAATGGGATTGATGGAAAATTTGATTTCTGGAGAAAATATCAATGAAGAAAGATTAAATCTTCCTGATTCCATCAAAGGTAGGGCTGCAGAATATATAGAAGGGATAACTAAATTGGATGAACTTTCTAGTGGGATTTCTAGATTACAGGAACAACCATTAGAAACAAAATTAGAGATTTGGGAAGGTAATTCAGAACTTTTTGAAAGTATGGCTGAGATAAGTTATGGCAAACTAAGAGAAAATGATGCTGCTGTGGCAATCTATACCGGAAAGAATTCTGGGGCTTGGAGAAGTGTGTTAGAAATTTGGGGCAAAGCAACTACTGATTCCAAGATGTCGCAAGAATCTAGGAAATTTCTTAGAGAAAAATATCATGATTTCTGTCAGGAAATCGGCCAGACAATAAATAAATTAGGCCACGATAAAAAACCTGAAGAACGAAATAAGTTGGTAAAAAACCTGCCAACGGAAACCAAATTAGAAATTCTTAAACAGCCTCCAATTTTCAAGGGGATTTATGCGGAGACAATGATGGTTGGTGCTGAAGAGGGGCTATTTAGATCCTCTGCAGGGTTGATTGTGGACAGTTTGGTAAAAGAAGCAGGAGGTAGAGAGAACTTTGTTAAACTAATGGAACAACGAGGGTATTCTCTGGTTGGGGAGAATATGGGAGAAGCAAGAAAAGTTTATCGGATGTTGGCGGCTACAGGGCAGCTTGGAAAGGTTATTCCCGAAGATCCGTGGCAGAGACAATTAATAAATACTTATGTTGTGACTGATTTAGTCAATGAAGCAGGGGGGCCGTCATTTACATACAATTCCGCAAACCAATTACTAAATGGTCCAAATGCAAAAGGGTTTGCCGGAGAATTATTATATGAATATAGTCTGTTTTCCACGCCTTCAACAGAAGATGGGTTAGATGCAATCTATGCTGGTACAGAGATTGCATATAGTGAGGAATACCAAGAATCAAAGAAAGATTTTCTGCAAGCGATAATCAGATTAAATAAAGATAAATTTGATCCTACCCATCCAGTATATCTAGATGCCCTTAACAATCCCAGGCCAGAAGTGCTTAAGGTTGAAGAAAGGTTGAAAATGGCTGCCGATCCAACCGTGGGCTGGGAAACAAAAGGAGGGGATCTGGTCAGAAAAGCAAAAGTGGTTTTTACTAGTAATCGTGATCCAAGTGAATATACATGGTTTACTAATTTTCAGAATTTTGGGGGGGCTAATTTTAATATTGTTCCAGGCAGTGTAAGAACTGATAGTGGGGGAAAATTGGCCGCTTATGTTTTAGAGGGCAAAGGAAGACAATACATCCCTGAAACTGGAAAATCTGTAGAAGTGATTGATAGAATAGAGGTGGTAGGATCAAATCTTCCAGACTATCTTGATGAAGTAGGCCAAGTTTGGAATAATCAAGAATATAAAATTGTGGCCCAAAGAGGACATTCAGGAGGAGAACGAGAGGTTTTTGAAGAGTCACTTAATGGAGAAAACAAAGATAGAAAAATATTATTGACCGGATCTTGTTGGGGAGGAATACCCACTACAAAAATACTCGCCAATGTTCACCCCAATTCTATTGGTGCGGGTACTACTGGTACAGGTAAGGGGAACATCAATAATGGTGTGCTTGAAGATGTCTTGGGAGGATTAGGGAAGAGCGCTAATTATATGGATATTTGGGGCGATGTACAATCAAAAATGGGGAGTAGTGAAGATGCTCAACTTTATATTGGATTTGTTGATACTCTTGTTCCTACACTAATGGGTGGGGAAATAAAAGATTATAAGAGGGATCAGATACGACAATTAGCACAATTAGAAATTGAACAAGCACAACAGTTAAGAATGCAAGAAGAAGCAGAAATGAGATTGGAAGAAACTACTGCCATTGAAGAAATATCTGCCCTAGAAGAAAATTAAATGGCAGATTAAAGATAACTTTCTTTAGTTCCATAATCTAGGATTAAAATTTCCGATTTTTTATCTGGACCAAGCTTTTCTAAAAGATGTTTCAAGTCTTCTTTTGATAAAATCAGATCCCCTTCAGAACATGAAGAATTTGGACCACTTCTGACGGCAATTCTTTCTAATCCCTGAGTGACCTGCTTGGGAAGTGAGCCTTCTTGTTTGGTATCAATAAAACTATCGGAATCGTTCCAGTTTGGAAATTTTAATTGAATGGCCTGAGTATATGGATTAAATTCAGTAAAATAATGGCCTTCGGGAGTGTTACCATCACCATCATAAAGCTTTTTTTTGTGGGGTGTGCAACTTAATGCGGTCTGGTAAGTTTTAACGGGTTTTCCTTGAATATAAAGAGTCATCTCTTCCGCAGCCTTATCTATAATTAGTACGGGAGTATTGCGGCCATTGGAACGGCAAACCGCTTCATAAAACTGGTGTTGATTTTCTGTTAAATCTTTAAGATTGCAGTTATATTCTGGAGAAATGGTTTCACAAACTGGGGGCTTTTGTTGAATGGGTTTCTCTTTAGCTAAAGTATTATTCGCTAAAAGGGCAACTAAGCCTGCAGTTAATAAAGTATTAATTAATTTCATTAGTAATCAAATATATAGTTTTTGTTTGGCTTTATAAATCTTTCTATTATTTACCACCCTTCAGTGGTTGTTTATTGTTGACCAACTGGCCAGAGAGTTAGATGGTCAGGAGATTCCTTCTCCATTAAGAATATTATTTGGAGATGAGAAGATTAACATTCACCTTAATTTAACTAATAGTAAAGAGCTTGTCATTGGTGTTTTGAACAGGAAGATAGGTTTATATATTCTTTAAGATTATATTATAAAGATGGTTTCAAAAAGAGGACAGCTAACTATTTTTATTATAATTGGTATTTTGATTTTAGCTATTGT
>JABHWJ010000031.1 GCA_018657845.1 Candidatus Woesearchaeota archaeon
AATGGATGTCTACTAAGTTCATGTTTAGTTTGTTTTATTTGTTTTATTTTAAAGTTTTCTAAGAAACACTTATAAACCCACTTGAAGAAATCGTTTCTCCAATGAAATTTGACGTTAAAACTGGAGAAAGATTAGATATTCTTTTAATAGGTTATGGATTAATCTATGAATCTAAAGGGCCTCAAGATCGAGCAAGTGTTGAGCATATCCTAAAAAGAGAACCGATAAGAGTAGGAATAATTTCTACTGTCCATGAGAGATTTACTCGTAATCCTGAAGACGGACATTTAGGAATATTTTCACAAACGAATCCAGTTGAAAACTCAGATTATTTTTATGATTGGTTACAAGAACAGTATGGAAAAACTCCAGAAGCAGCAAAATACCTTTTTGAATAATCTACTCAATTCTTGCCCGTAACATCAACAATACTGCTATAAAGTTTTAATTGCTTATTATCACTTAAACCTAAATGAGGTACAGCAGCTAAAGCAATCTTACTTATTGTGTGTTGATCCAAATATTGTTTTGGAACAGAAAGTATTCTTCTTTCATAAATGAAATCATTTTCATTTGTAGGTTCAACATTTTCTAAACCTAAAATGTCCCGTAATTGTAAACAGCTTCTTTCATAGGAACCAAATTGTGAAGTATTCTCAATACTTTTTTCACGAGAAAACTTATCTCTTACAGTTGCTGATGCTTTTACGCCTCCAAGATATAGCCCTGCTGCTAATAAAGCTAAAAGAGAAAAGCCAACAATTTGTCCACCGGCAGTACCAAAATATAATTTTGGATTCTCAAACAACATTTTAATCTCTGCTTCTCCTCCTTTGACAATTGTTCCTGTAGGATTTCTCCAAAGTTCTTGTGCGGTTCCTTCCAGGCCTCTTCTGATTTGATCTGAAGAAATATTTTTATCTAAACCAGCAAGTACGTTTGGATTCATTTTTCCGGGGGTGAAATCATATATCTCCCAGGAAGGATCATTTCTTGTACCGCGATTAACTTCTAACCAGACATGGCCAATTCCATTAAAGTATCCACTGGCTGATCTTACTCCTTCTTTAACTCCCAATTCATGAAGCAACATTGCTGCGTAAGAATTACCTTCTCTACAAACTGCTTTTTTCTCAGCTAACATTGCTTCAAGCAAAGTAGAATCTTGGCTAATCAGTTTTGGGTCTAAAGAATCATATTCAAAGTTTCTTTGGATGTAATTCTGTACTGCTTTTAATTTTGCATCAAAAGTTGAAGTGACCCCAGCATCTCTAGATATTTTTTCAATTAAGCCAGGATTGTTTAGTTCTTGAATAATTTCTACAGGTACTCTTACATCACAACCAGTGACAATTAATTGATCTAAAGGTTCTTCATTAGCCCAAGGAAAATAATGGTAGTTACAAGTTAAACTATTGGCAGTATTAGTACGAAGATATCCTCCCTTTCCATTTTTAGGAGGTGAATTAAGTGTCATAATTAATGATTCTCTGGTTTGGAATGATCCGCCAGGAACAAAATTTAATCTTGAATTTTCATTTTTACCTTCTGTGGCTATTTTTGTTACAGTTGGTTTATTTGGCAAGGAGTTATTAACTTCTTTATTTCCTGTGGCTACCTGATAATTTAAAATAATTCCTGCAGCCAGAGTTGCTAAAGGAAAGGCAACCGCACTTCCAACTAACCATTTGCTAGGTCCTTTAAGTTCTTTTTCTTCCTCTTTTTCTAATAATTTTACCAAGCCTTCTTCTCTTTCAGCCAAACTAATATTTTCTTTAACATATGCTCTTAATTTTTCGTCTTGATGAAATTCGGGAAGGATTGCTCTTAAGATTGTTTGATAAGATCTTTCAGATTTTTGACGTAAAGAAACTACTGCTTCTGATTGAAGATAAGATAAAAGAATTTCCGGAATATTTTCTTCTAATTTCTGATGTTCTTTTTTACCTCGACCCCGAGTTATCATTCTAGATTTAGTTATTGTAGGTTGAAATCCGTGCTCATAAAGATGTAATTCTAATCCTGGCACTAAAGATTCAGTTGAAACATAACGCCCATTCTGGAAAAAATGTAATCCCCCTTCATGAAATGGATTATAAGTAAGCGTACCTTTAAATCCGTCTCTGTTGAAACTGAAGTTATGATTTTCTGAAGATTTTAATTTTTTACCATTAACTTTAACTTTTAAGTCAGAATGGTCATACAATTCTAAAATTCGATCTTTTTCACTTTGACCATTTCTTTCCCTGTTGATTATAATTTGGGTGCCTGAAAAAGGTTTTTCTGCTTTTTCAACTTTAACTGTTCTATCTTCTCCAATTTCAATTACTTTCTCTCCGGATCGTAGTTCAACAGAAGTGTATTCTGAAACTGGAGGGATAACTGCAGCAACTGTTAAGATACTATTTTGTTCTAGTTCCTCTAAAAATAATTCATCAATGGATGCTGGAGATTCCACTTTAATTCCGGAGTCAGTCAAAGAGATTTCTATCTCTTCTCCTTCTTTGTATAAACGACTAACGAAATTATCTAAATAATCTAGAGGATGATCATAACGGTGTCTAAGTTTTCTGATTAAGTCTA